>JALOMP010000341.1 GCA_025455365.1 Chitinophagaceae bacterium
GGTGGTTTCAATCCTGAATCGTTTCACGTTAAACTGTAATTTTTCCTGGTCGAGGTAGATCGCCGTGACGATCCTTTCCGGGTTGAACTTCTCCATATCAATGATCTGGTCCGGATCGAAACGTTGGGTTAGCTCTGCATCCCGAAGTTCATATTGGCCGTCGTGATAGAAGACCAGCAGCCTGTCCTCGGGCTGGAAACTTCCAAGGTATTCGCCTTTTCCTTCTGTATTGAGCCGGCCGACGCTATCGTCAAACCAGAGTTTCCGGCCAGACAGGGTTGACCGTCCGGCTTCCTTGAATTTCACCGACTTCAGGGGATATTTAGTCACCTGGTTGCCCAATACACCGCGGCCCTTGATGTCAAGCTCTTCAAAATAGAATTCCAGCGTTTTATTCCGGGCACTGCAGTTGGGGCTGAGTACCACCGTCACCACTTCGGCTTCCCCGTTAGGATTCACGCTCAGGTAGTGCACTTTGCTCTTGTCCGAGCCCTTGGTAAGGTCATACTCCTTATCCCTCGTAACACCGGTTACATTAAACCGCTTCGCATAAGTGACACCCGTGGCCCCGTCTGTGTAAATCATATTGTACGTGGTACGCTCGTCATTCTTCTGGAACAGGGCCACATGCATGATATCCTTGCCGATATACACTTTCTCGCCGGCCTTTACCACTTTCATGATACCCCGTTTGGTGATGGCGATGATCTCGTCCAGGTCCGAGCAATCCGCCACATATTCATCCTTCTTCAGGCCGGTACCGATGAAGCCGTCGGCCTTGTTGACATAGAGTTTGGCATTGGCGATCGCAACCTGACGGGCCTGGATTACATCAAAGGGACGAATCTCCGTGCGGCGCTGGCGATCCTTGCCGAATTTTTCCTTTAACCCTTCAAAATAAGCAACGGCATAATCCACCAGGTTCGCGAGGTTGTGTTTCGTTTCCTTAATATCCTTTTCAATGCCTCTGATCTGATCATTCAGCTCGTCGATGTCCAGTTTGTAAATCCTTCGTACCGGCTTTTCGGTAAGGCGAAGGATATCTTCGCGCGTGATTTCCCGCTTCAGCTTTTTAAGGAAGGGCTGGAACGCCTTATCAATCGCACCCAGCACTTTTTCCCAGGTCTCATGCTTTTTCTCCAGCTCCTTATAAATTTTTTCTTCAAAGAAGATTTTCTCCAGGGAGGTATAATGCCACTTTTCTTCCAGTTCATCCAGCCTGATCTCCAGTTCGCGCCGGAGCAGTTCGCGCGTATTGTCGGTGGAAATGCGCAAAAGTTCAGGTACCGTCAGGAACAGCGGCTTCTGGTCCACGATCACGCAGGCGTTGGGAGCGATGCTCGTTTCACAATCGGTGAATGCGTACAACGCATCAATCGTGATATCCGGGGAAATGCCGGGCGCCAGTTCCACATTGATTTCAACCCTGGCGGCGGTATTGTCGGTAACCTTCTTGATCTTAATCTTTCCCTGGTCGTTTGCCTTCACGATGGAATCAATCAGCTGTGAGGTTGTTACACCATAGGGTACATCCCGTATGACCACATTCTTCTTATCCACTTCCTCGATACGGGCGCGGCAACGGATCCGTCCACCACGCTTGCCCTCATTATACTGGCTGACATCGATCATGCCTCCCACCGGAAAGTCTGGAAAGAGCTCAAATTTTTTCCCGCGCAGGTACTTAACCGAAGCGTCCAGCAACTCGTTGAAATTGTGCGGGAGAATCTTGGTGGATAGCCCCACCGCGATGCCATCCGCACCTTGTGCCAGCAGGAGCGGAAATTTCATGGGCAGCGTCACAGGCTCCTTCTTTCGCCCATCATAACTCAATTGCCACTCCGTGGTCTTTGCATTGAAAGCTACTTCCAGCGCGAACTTGCTGAGACGGGCTTCAATATAACGGGGTGCCGCCGCATCATCGCCGGTACGTACATCGCCCCAATTACCCTGGGTGTCTATCAGGAGATCTTTCTGGCCGAGATTCACCAGCGCATCCTGGATACTGGCATCACCATGGGGATGGTATTGCATGGTCTGGCCGATGATATTGGCAGCCTTGTTGAGTCTGCCGTCGTCCATTTCCTTCATGGCATGAAGGATCCTGCGCTGCACGGGTTTGAGTCCGTCCTCGATGGCCGGAACGGCCCGTTCCAGGATTACATAAGAGGCATAGTCGAGAAACCAATTCTTATACTGGCCATGCACCCCGGTATCGATGCCGGTTACTTCCTGCAATTTCTGTTTCTGTGTACTCATACGGTTGGATCTCAGTATCTGGTATTGTTAGGTATCATGCGCATGATGTCCGGCCCTCAGGCTTCCTGGGTAACCGTGCCGGCTGCCACTTTCTGCTTGACTTCAAAATCACGCATGGTCCTGGCTTCTCCCTGGACATCATAGAACCCGGTTTGCAGCAGCTTTTTCAAACGCCATAGCAGGTATGCATCGCCGGTAGTCTCTTTCCCCTTTGAAAGGAACTGCCCGATGATCCGGGAGGCTTTCTGCCAGTCGCCCGTAATGAATTTCTGCAATTCCGCATCATAGAAATCGTCATCGGCCTGTACCAGCTTCTTGCCACCCTCGAGGAGCCTGACAGGTTTGTTTTCCCGGCATATTTTCATCCATTCATCGGGATCCACTTCGAACTCGCTGGGCGTAATCGGCCTGGCCAGTTTGCGGGCCTTGAGGAACTCCTTTGCCGGAATATGGCTCAGCCATTGCGGGTAGAAAAGCTGCCCCTTTTCATTAATGAACGGAAGGTTATTAAGATAGAGGATGAAAATGCGTCCCTGGAAATCTTTCAACTGGCTCATCAGCCAGTAATAGCCGCTTACATCATGTTTATTCTGGGCGGCCCATATCCACACAATTTCATCCGGGTTCTCCCGGAGCGATGTCTTCAGCCTGTCCACCACCGCGGGATCATCCACTTTGCCCGAATCAACGGAACCGTCGTAGTCACCCCCGGCGAGCACGTCCCGCCACCAGGCCTTGCGCGCCTCCATTCCAGGCCCGGTAAAGATATCCGTCAGCGGACCAACGGCGTAATCGTCCTTGATTTCCCAAACTTCGCCGGCCATGCCGGGTTCCATCTCGATGGCCTGCCTGAGCACAGGTACGTCGGCCTCGTTGAAAACAATATGTATCATGTTGGTTGACAGTTGACGGTTAAGTTAGTGGTTCGTGGTTCATAGTTCGTG
>JALOMP010000061.1 GCA_025455365.1 Chitinophagaceae bacterium
GGAAAGAAGAGGAGATCAAACTGGGTTTGATTAACCGTGCAGGCTGCCGATGTACAATACGCCCCAAATGTTGCAGTATGAACCAATGGTATGTGATACAGCATGTGAATACCCTGGATAGCCCGGCGCTCGTGGTCTACCCCAAACGGGTAGCCGAAAATATCCACCGAATGGTATCCATGGTGGATGATGTCAACCGACTTCGCCCGCATATCAAGACCCATAAGACCGCCGAAGGTATCCGCATGATGATGGAGGCAGGTGTGCAGAAATTCAAGTGCGCGACCATCGCGGAAGCAGACCTGCTGGGAAGGACGGGTGCCCCGGATGCGCTCCTGGCATACCAGCCGCACGGCCCCAAACTGTTGCGCCTGGTCCAGGTGATCAAGTCCTACCCGGGAACCCGGTATGCCTGCCTTGTGGATAACCGGGATTCCGCTGCGGCGATGTCAGATGTTTTTCAGGCTGCAGGCTTACGCGTTCCGGTGTATATCGACCTGAATATCGGCATGAACCGGACGGGGATACAGCCCGGCGAAGCGGTCATAGACCTATACAGGTTTTGTGCCATGCTGCCAGGCATCATGCCGATTGGCCTGCATGCATATGACGGACACCAGCGAAATCCGGATATCGCGCAACGAACCATGGATACGGACAGGGATTTTCAGCCGGTACTCGACTTGCAGGAAAAGCTTGGCGCAGCAGGTTTTCCGCATGTCATCATCATCGCCGGGGGATCCCCATCGTACGCCATCCATTCAAAGCGTCCCGGCCGAGAATGCAGCCCGGGTACCTGCATATTTTGGGATAAAGGATATAGCGATCTCTGCCCGGAACAACCCTTTGAACCGGCCGTTGCCCTGGTAACCCGTGTGGTTTCCCTGCCAACACCCACGAGGGTATGCCTCGACCTTGGCCACAAAGCCGTTGCGGCAGAAAACGAAATCACCCGCAGGGTATATTTTCCGGATGCGCCCATGCTAAAGCCGGTTGGGCAAAGCGAAGAACACCTGGTCATGGAAGCGCCTGAAGGGCATGGCTTCAGACCGGGTGACGTATTGTATGGCATTCCCTACCATATCTGCCCAACCGTGGCATTGTATGACTGCCTGGTTGTTGTAGAAGATGGAATGATAAAGGGCGACTGGAAAATTGCCGCGAGAAACAGGTAATTACACAACGCATTATGTACATCTATGTTTACCATTGACCTGCATCTGGACCTCTCCATGAACGCCCTGGAATGGAACCGCGATCTTCGGTTACCCGTTACTGAAATTAACAGGCGGGAAGCGGGGAAAAAAGATCTTGCGGGAAGGGGGAAGGCGATGGTATCCCTGCCGGATCTGCGGAATGGCCAGGTTGGCCTGGTTGTGGCGACCCAGATCGCCCGCTATGTGAATATCCAGAACCCGCTGCCCGGCTGGCATTCGCCCGAACAGGCATGGGCACAGACACAGGGACAGCTTGCCTGGTACAGGGCGATGGAGGAGGCGGGGGAGATGGTGCAGATCAGGGATTTGGACATGCTGGAAAAGCACGTTGCAGGCTGGCAGGATGCGCCGCCGGCGTCGGGCGACGCTCATGCTTCGCCTGATCGCCCCATCGGCTATATCCTCAGCCTGGAAGGGGCCGATTCCCTGGTAAACCTGTCATACCTGGAGAAAGCAGTGGGGTACGGACTGAAGGCGATTGGTCCCGCACACTACGGACCGGGCCGGTACGCAAATGGTACAGACGCCAGCGGCAAAATGGGACCGCAAGGCATTGACCTCCTCAGGGCGATGGACGAACATCATCTGATACTCGATGCAACGCATTTGTGCGATGATGCTTTCTGGCAGGCAATGGATGTTTTCAAGGGCCCTGTCTGGGCCAGCCACCAAAACTGTCGCGCCATTGTCCCGCATAACCGCCAGTTTGACGATCAACAACTGAAAATCCTGTTCGAACGAAATGCGGTCATCGGCGCGGCGATGGATGCATGGATGATCGTACCCGGTTGGAAGCGCGGTGAGTCTGATCCAGCGCGGATGGGTTGCGGACTGGACGCGCTGGTAAAACATATGGACCATATTTGCCAGTTGGCGGGGAATAGCCGTCATATCTGCATTGGATCAGACCTGGACGGCGGCTTCGGTAAGGAGCAGGCACCACATGATCTTGCATCCATCGCCGATTTTCCTACCATCCGCGACTTGCTGCAAAAACGGGGATACAGCCAGGAAGATATCGAGGGGATCATGCATGGCAACGTATTGCGATTCCTGCGGGATGCCTGGGGGTAGCTGACCGTCAACTGTCAACCGTCAACCGTCAACTGTCAACTGTCATATTTCATTACCTTTACACCCCATGACGATTCACAAAGAAGGCTATACTTCCATTGCCATCGCGGGGCTGTTATACGTCCTGCTGAGTTACCTCACGTTCACTTTTGTCAGCGCGGACCTGCCTGTTCTTGCCTGGATCATTTTTGTCCTGCTGACAGCTTTTTTCCTCTTCATCGTTTCATTTTTTCGAATTCCAAAGCGGGCGATGACTTTTGAAGCAAAGTCTGTGATCGCACCGGCTGATGGGAAAGTGGTGGTGATAGAAGAGATGACGGACGTAGAATATTTTCACGACCGGAGGCTCCAGGTGTCAATTTTTATGAGCCCCGCCAACGTGCACGTCAACCGGAGCCCGGTGGATGGAAAAATTCTCTACAGTAAATATCATAAAGGCAAATACCTGGTAGCCTGGGATCCGAAATCGTCAACCGAGAACGAGCGTCATTCCGTAGTGATTGACGGTCCGGGCGGGCCCCTGCTGGTCAAGCAAATCGCGGGTGCCGTGGCTCGCCGGATTGTAAATTACCTGAAAGCCGGCCAGGAGGTGAAACAGAATTCAGAACTGGGGTTTATCAAATTCGGCAGTCGCGTGGACATCTTACTGCCTCCCGGCACACCCGTCAATGTGCGGATCGGGGACATCGTGCAGGGCGGGGTGACGGTGATCGCAAGGTATCCCTGAGTGGCTTGATGTTCAAGGTTTCTTCATCAAACACGAAGCCCTACAGCAACTTCTTCAACTCACCCAATGATTGTATCACATAGGTAGGTACGATCTCACCATTGGCCGGAACGGCGGGGTTGAAATATACGGTATCCATACCGGCATTGTTCGCGCCCAGGATATCGGCATCGAGGGTGTCTCCAATCATCACGGAATGATGCGCCTGTGCCCCGGTTTTCTGAAGGGCATATTCGAAAATGGCCACGTTCGGCTTCATGATGCCCGCCGCTTCTGACGTGATCACCTCCCGGAAATAATGGGTTATGCCACTGTTCCGCATTTTAGCATGCTGGGTTTTCTCAAATCCGTTGGTGATCAGGTGCATGGGGTAGCCTTTGGCTTCCAGGTAGTTGAGGATTTCCAGGGTATCGTGAAACAGGTTTTTCTTGGTGGGGAGTATCTCCAGGTATCGTTCACTCATGTCCCTCGCCAGGCTCTCGTCGGCTATCTTGAAATCAACCAGGGTCCGCCACATGCGTTTCCAGCGAAGTTCTTCCCGGTTGATGAAGCCCTTCCTGAACCTGTCCCAGAAGATCTGGTTATAATGGTGGTAGGTGTCGTGGAATTCGTCGAAGGTCCCGATCCCCATGTCCACCAACGCAAGTTCATGATAAAGATCGAGCAGGGTTTCCCTGGAATTGGTATCGAAATCCCACAAGGTATGGTCAAGGTCGAAAAAGATGTGTTTATACTTGCCGGCAGCCACTGGACAAAATTTATCTTGCAAACTTACGATAGCTTTATGTTCTTTACATCTGCCGGCGGCAAAGGTTCTGCCAGGCGTAAAATAATTTCGCTATGAACGTGGTGATTACAGGAGCCAGCCAGGGTATTGGCCGTGCGTTGGCCGAAGCGTATGCCCGGCAGGGTGCAGACCTGTTCCTTTGTGCCCGGAACATGGATCGTGAAATGCATTGGCAGCAGTCGCTGATGGAACAGTTTAACATCAGTGTCATGAGCCACAATGCGGATTTGTCCGTGGAATCCTCGGCAAAGGAATTTGCGCAAAAAGTGCTGGATGCTTTTCCGGAAGTTGACATACTGATTAACAATGCAGGGTCTTTTGAGCCGGGAACCGTTCATGGTGAACCGGAAGGACAGCTGGAGAAAATGATGCGGGTAAATCTCTATTCCGCGTATCATATTACCCGGGCACTGCTCCCGCGGATGATGGTCCGTAAAAGTGGCCATATCTTCAATATCTGCTCCGTTGCCGCATTGCAGGCATACCCGGCGGGAGGATCTTACAGCATCAGTAAATGGGCCCTGCTGGGTTTCAGCCGAAACCTTCGCGAAGAGATGAAGCCCCATGGCGTCAAGGTTACGGCCGTGCATCCCGGGGCCACCATGACGAGGTCCTGGGCATCTGCCGGCGTGGACCCGGAAAGGATCATGCAGGTGGATGACATCGTAAAACTGGTGCTGGCTGCCGCCTCCCTGTCGCCACAGGCCTGCGTGGAGGAAATCCTGGTGCGGCCTCAGCTTGGCGATCTCTGAAAACAACCTGTTGTATTCTCTGCGTGAAATACTGTTTCCCCATATCCAGGTCATTGTTGAAAGGGCTGATTTTTCTTGGAATGATCGCCCTGGCACCTCCTTTGCATGCCCAGGTCCGCATGACGGTGCAGGTGGATGAACAGCGGGTTACCATCGGCGATTATATACATGTTCAATATACCATTGAGCATGCCCGGAAACTGACAAGGTTCCTTCCGCCACCGTTCCAGGGATTCAGCGTGGTGCAGGGACCGGATTATACCAATGGATGGACGCTGGTTAACGGGGAAATGAAGGAATATGTGGCGATCAGTTTTATCCTTCAACCCAAACGCAAGGGAAGATGGATCATTCCGGCCGCTACAGCCACGGCAGATGGTAAAACACTCCGGTCTGGCAGCATCTCCATTGAGGTGATCGACCAGTCTTCCGGCTTCAACCAGGGTGTCGATATTGCGCCGGGCGACCAGCAGCTCAACGAGATGATCCTCCGGAAAGGCGAGACCGTACAGGAGAAAGTACGTAAAAACCTTTTTGTGAAACTCGATGTAAGCCGTCGCTCGGTCTATGTGGGCGAGCCTGTGGTGGCCACCTACAAGCTATATACAAGGCTCAACTCAGAATCGCGCGTGGTTCGAAGGCCTTCTTTTGCGGGGTTCAGTGTCTTTGATATGGAGGAACCGGAATCGGACTTGCCGCTTACGGAAAAGCTTAACGGGCGGGAGTATAACGTGTACCTGCTTCGTATGGTGCAGCTGTATCCCTTGCAGGCCGGCACGTACGAGCTGGAGTCCATGCAGGTGGACAATACGGTACGTTTTATCAAGGAATCGGCGGCACGTGATGAAAATACCCTGAATGGTATCCTGCGCGCACTGGGGCAGCAAAGCCTTGATCCGGACGCTTGGGTTCGTGAAATGGTGACGCTGGAAAATGCGCCCGTAACCATCACCGTCAGGCCGCTCCCGGAGGAAGGACAACCCGAAAATTTCTCCGGCGCCGTTGGCCAGTTCAGGCTCAGCGCCATGCCCTCTTCAGGAACACTGGTGCAAGGCAACGCATACCGGTTGGACGTTCTGCTGGAGGGCAGCGGTAACCTGCCGGTTATCGGACCGCCATCCCTCGGCTGGTCTGCAGCGTGGGAAAATTTTGAACCGGAGATTACGGAATCAACCAGGAAGGAAATCAGTCCAATTTCAGGGAAAAAAATATATTCAATTCCCTTTACCCCGCGATTGACCGGCAGGCAATACCTGCCCGCTGTCACCCTGTCTTATTTTGATCCGAAAGCCGGTAAATATGCCGTGCTGAGAACAGACTCCCTGGCGGTGGATGTGAAGGAGGGCAGGAGCAGCGAAGCCGGTACCGGGGCGCTAACCGGGAAGGGCGGGAACGGGCAAAGTAAGGGGGCGGATGCGGTCAGGGGAATCTTGTTGCGATACGGGTGGATACCCGGACTGGCTGCATTGGTCTTTCTGCCCCTGTACCTTTGGACCAGGAGGAAGAAAAGTACTAAACCCATTCAATCGGCGCGTGAACTTGATTCCTACCTCGAAGAAGAACCAGCGCCGGCTACACAGCTCAACCTTTTCCCGGCCACATACAATCTTGAACTGGCAAAGTCTTTTCTGCTGCTGCGTGATCCGGCTAAATTTTACCAGGAAATCGCACGTGTTTTCAGGGCGGTTCTGGCGGAACGGTTTTCGGTGGATGCCTTGCAGTCTGGTGAGTTGCTGATGGCGGGCCTGCGTCGGTCCAGCCTGGATAAATCCGTAGTGCCTGACATCGCGGGCTTGCTGGAACATTGCCAGATGGCGATCTACGCACCGCTTGCGGATCCGGAGGCGATGGAAGAGGATTATGCCAGGGCCGCGCGTCTCCTGGAAATTCTACAGGCAGCTCCGCCCGGGAACCTGGGGACCATCCTTTCCTAGTCTGTAAACTTGTATCCTACCCCCCGTACGGAGTGGAAAAACCGGGGTTCCCTACTGTCGGATTCAAAATATTTCCGAAAGTTGAGGATGAAGTTGTCGATTGTCCGCGTGGTAGGGAAGACCTGGTAGCCCCAAACCGACTGTAAAATTTTCTCCCGCGAAACCACTTCGTTCCGATGGGCGATGAGCAGTTTCAACAACATGGATTCCTTCCGGGAGAGTTCGAAGCGCTCACCTCTCGCATTGGTAGCTTCTTGTGCCGTAAAATCAACAACGTTATCGCCGAACCGGTAAACATCTTCCACCGTAACCTTGTCCTGCAGTTGTTTGTTTTTGCGGATCAGCTTTTCAATCCGGAGCAGGAGTTCCTCCAGGTTGAAGGGTTTGGTGAGGTAGTCGTCCGCGCCTTTCTTAAGACCCAGGACACGATCGGCACTGCTGCTGCGTGCACTGAGCATCAGGATGGGTAAGGTAGTATTCTTGAGGCGTATGGTTTCGCAGACGCTGATCCCGTCAATTTCGGGAAGCATGATATCCAGGATGAGCAAGTCGAAATACTCCTGTTCCACCTTCCGGAGGGCTTCGGCGCCATCAGACGCGATGCTGATCTCATACCCTTCCAGTTCAAGGTTGAGCTTCAGTGCCTCCTGCAGGTTTTCCTCATCTTCTACAAGCAGGATAGATCCGGTGACGTTCTGTTTCATGCGGCGGCTGGTTCAAAGCGGATAACAAAATTACTGCCTGTAGGATGATTATCCCTTATAAAAATCTTTCCCCGGTGATCTTCCACAATCTTGCGCGTAAGATAGAGACCCAGGCCGGTGCCCTTGGTCAATCTTGTTTTTTCATGACCGATCCGGTAGAAGCGATCGAAAACCTTCAGCTTTTCTTCATCAGCGATGCCGGGGCCCTGGTCCTGCACCGTGAGTTCCACAAAGCCTGCCCCTTTTTCCAGCATGACGCGGATGGGTTTGTCCGGCGGTGCGTATTTCAGGGCGTTTTCCACCAGGTTGTTGATGGCCAGCTTCATCATCAGCATGTCCGCTTCTATGAAAACCTCCGGCTCAACGGCTGTTTCGATGATTCTTTGGGGAAACCGCAGGCGGAAAGCCTGTACCGATTCCCCGGCGAGACTGCTCAGGTTGCATTTTTCCTTTAACATGCTGAATCCGCCGGACTCCAGCTGGGAACTCAGCAGTATATTGTCACAGAGATCATTGAGCCGGTTGGTTTCCTGGAGGGTGGTGCTGATGATCTTTTGCTGCTTCTCCGGATCCAGCGCATGTTTGCGCAGGGTTTCCAGGTTGAGCTTCGCCACGGCGATGGGTGTCTTGAGTTCATGGGTCACGGCCATCATGAAATTCTGCTGCTGTGCGTTCATGCGGATTTGCCGCCTGGTGGCCCGGTACACAAATGATGCGCCGATCAGGGTAAGCAGCAGGAATGTGGTGCCTTCACCGATATATTGCGCCATATTCCGGTTCCGTTCATCGGTGATCTTTTTCATCACCAGGGCGAAGGAAGGGTCACTCGGATGCACCAGGTCTTTCTTGAACGCGTACATCTCCTCGTTCTGCTGCCAGAGTTCTATAAACCACCATGACAATGCAGCCAGCAGGTACAGCAAGAGGAACCAGTAAACCACCGTGATAAGGGCGAGGCGCTTCTTTTGCAGGGATTGTCCCATCAGGATCGCTGTTTTTCCACGCGAACGCCTACGTTCATGACATGTTTCAGCGGATTCTCGCGCATGACCTGTTCCAGCCTGATGGTATAGGTGCCCGGCTGCCGGAATTTGACAGGCTGGTTGAACAGGAGGATCCGGTGTTCATAGATATCATCCATGGCACTACCCATCCAGCGCTGGTTTGTGGCAAGGGGGCAATCAAAACGCTGGGAACTCCAGGCACTGTCGCCCGGCGCCCGGCTGTCTGCCTTGATCCAGATATTATTGAAACCGTAAGCGTCCGTATGGCGAATGACAAAGAAAACCTGGTAGGAGGAAACCGTGTCCCTGATCTCGAAGCTGATTTCCGGTTTAAAACTGTAGTCCCAGGCATGGTCGGGAACGGCTACGTTTTTTTCAAACAGGTCGATGGTATCACAGGATGCCATCACCAGTAAAAAGGACAGGAAAGGGACAAGGATTTTTTTCAAGGACGCATGTTTACGCGAAAATACGATCTAAAGGACATTCAACACCTGCTCTTTGGCCTTCTCCAGCTCATCCTTCATCATCACAACCCATTTCTGGATGCCCGCGTCGTATGCCTTTGAACCGGTTGTATTGATTTCCCTTCCGATTTCCTGCAGCACGAAGGAAAGTTTCTTGCCTTTGGCCGTATCCTCTTCATCCAGCAGGCTCAGGAAATAGTCGCAATGGTTTTTCAGCCTGACCTGCTCTTCGGTCACATCCATTTTTTCAATATAATATATCAGTTCCTGCTCCAGGCGGTTTTCATCCACTTTGCCTGACCCGATGTTCTCGTCCAGCGCTTTTTTCATCTGTTCACGGATCTTTTCCTTCCGGATGGGATCCAGCCGGATAACTTCTTCCTGGAATTGCCTGATCTGGCTGATGCGAAAACGCAGGTCTTTTTCCAATGCGGCACCCTCGTCCAGCCGGTGTGTATCCATCGCCGCGATGGCCTGCATCAACACACCCTGGAAGGAAGACCAGTCGTCTTCAGACAATACGTCCGTAGTGGGATTGACAACTTCCGGAAGTTTAAGCAGGGTGCTGAGGATATGGGAGGTGTCAAGTCCGAGTTCATCAGACAATTCACGCAAGGGCTTGAAATAGGCCCTGGCCAGCTCCATATTGATGCTTACGGGTTTGGCTGCGCCATTCTGCTTGAGGGTGATGATACATTCCACGCTGCCCCTGACCAGTTTTTCGGAAAGCATGTTGCGGATCTCGAATTCATAAGGCTTCAGCAGTTGCGGAATCTTCAGTAACACTTCAAACTGTTTGCCGTTGAGGGAACGGATTTCAACCAGGAAGAGTTTGTCGCCAACCATCTGTTCAGATCTGCCGTAGCCGGTCATCGATTTCAACATAGCGTTTCGTTTGGGGGAATATTTCCGTTGAAATTACGGATGTTTTAGGGGAGGGACAGAAATAAGAAAGCTCAGTTTGCACTGAGCTTTAATATATGAATGGGTTAGTAAGTACGGGAAATAGAAATTTCCCGACACAATATTAAAAATAATTTTTTCGATGTAGAAAATTTTTTTAGAATATTTTATTAACATTTTTCAGAAGGGTGTGAATTTCTGCATCCGACGTTCATCCATGTTGGAACATGCGGCTTAATCTTTCCATGACAATTACCTGTACGCATGGTTGCACGACCGCTTCATTTTATGCGATAACTTGCAATGGACATCAAACACGCGCGATATGAAATTTCCTTCTCCGGTTCCTTTATCATGGGTTGCAGAATTCGTTGGTGCGAAACTCCTCGGCGATCCGCATGCCCTGGCCACGGGTATCAATGAACTGCATAAGGTGGAGCCGGGTGACCTGGCGTTTGTGGATCATCCAAAGTATTACAGGACCTGTATCGACTCAGACGCATCCTTTATCATCATCAACCAGGAAACCGAATATCCGGAGGGGAAGGCATTGCTGCTGGTAGATGAACCTTTTGAGGCTTACCTGAAGTTGGTTCGGCACTTCAGGCCTTTCCGTCCGGCTACCGCAGAAATCAGCCCGGAAGCAAAAATCGGCAAGGGCACATATGTGTATCCCGGGGCAACCATCGGGCATAACGTGGAGATCGGTGAAGATTGCATGATTTATCCCAATGTCACCATCCTGGACCATTGTGTGATCGGGAACCGCGTGGTCATCCAGGCAGGCACCGTAATCGGGTCTGATGCGTTTTATTATAATACCCGCAAGACGCGCGATGTTTGGTACCGCCGGATGGAAAGCTGCGGACGCGTGGTGATAGAAGACGATGTGGAGATTGGCGCGGGATGTACCATCGACCGGGGCGTTACCCACGACACCCGGATCGGCAAGGGTACCAAGATGGATAATATGGTCCATATCGGGCACGATAGCGTTATCGGCCGCAACTGTCTCTTTGCTGCGCAGGTGGGCATCGCTGGTGCCGTGCATATCGAAGACGGTGTGGTGCTGTGGGGGCAGGTGGGTGTGAGCAAAACCCTTACCATTGGAAAGGAAGCCGTTGTACTCGCACAAAGCGGCATACCATCCAGCCTGGCAGGCGGGAAAGTATATTTTGGCTACCCGGCAGAAGAAGCAGGATACAAGAAAAAAGAAATCGTGTGGATTAAGCGGATTGCGGAGCTATGGGACAGGGTCAGGAAATTGGAGGAGAAGTGAGAAGTGAGAAGTGAAAGGTGAAAAGTGAGAAGTGAGAGGTGGGAGGTGGGAGGTGA
>JALOMP010000342.1 GCA_025455365.1 Chitinophagaceae bacterium
ACGGCCATGCTCACCACGTTCAATGAGGTGGACATGAGCCGGATCATGGATACCCGTGCCAAATACAAGGATAAATTCAAGGAGGCCCATGGCGTCGGGCTAGGGTTCATGAGCTTTTTTACAAAAGCCTGTACCTATGCATTGCAGGAGTGGCCTGCCGTGAACGCCTATATCGACGGAGAAGAAATCATTTATCACCAGTACTGCGATATTTCCATTGCGGTTTCGGCGCCGAAGGGACTGGTTGTACCGGTCATCCGGAACGCTGAAAGCCTCAGCATGGCGGAAATCGAAAAGAAAGTACTTGAACTGGCGGGCAAGGCGCGCGACAACAAACTCAGCCTCGAGGAAATGCAGGGCGGTACATTCACCATCACCAATGGCGGTGTCTTTGGATCCCTGCTGAGCACCCCCATCATCAATATTCCACAGTCAGCCATCCTGGGCATGCACAAGATCGAAGAGAGACCCATCGCCCTGAACGGACAGGTGGTCATTCGCCCCATGATGTACCTGGCACTCAGTTATGATCATCGCATCATCGACGGCAGGGAAAGCGTGGGCTTCCTGGTACGCGTAAAAGAACTCCTGGAAAACCCGGATCTCCTGCTCTTCGGCAAAGATCCGGTGAAGTCACTCCTGGAACTATAACACATCGGCTTCCCGGCAACCATTTGTTGACGCGATTTCGTTCGTATCTCCGTGTGTATACCCGTATGTCCCCTTGCTGGCATACATTCGCTGCATGGCTCCCATACCTGACCGTTATCTTGTAGCCCACCTGCGCTCCGCGGAGCAGATCCTTGCCCACTACGACGGACAGGAACCGTTTCCCATGTACATCAAGAATTTTTTCCGGGAGAACCGGAAATTTGGATCCAGGGACCGGAGACAGGTAAGCGATTTTTGCTATTCTTTCTTCCGCCTGGGGAACGCATTGCCGGAACTGCCGATCCAGGAACGGATACTGGTGGGATGTTTTCTTTGCGGGGACCCTTCCGTTGGACTCATGGAGGCTTTGCGTCCTGAATGGGCAGTGGCGCAACAGGAAAGCCTGGATGCGCGGATTTCATTTATTGAAAAAGCACTGCCGGAGTTTTCCCTCGATGATGTATTTCCGCTTTGTGACCAGCTCAGTGAAGGCATCGACAAGCATGCATTCATCCGCAGCCACTTCATACAGCCTGATCTTTTCATTCGCCCCAGGCCGGGAAAAGAAAGAGAACTGAAACGGAAACTGGATGCCGCCGGAATCGCGTACCGGCTTGCAGGAGAGCAAGGGCTGGCGATGGACAATGCCACCAAACTGGATCATGTTGGCGTGCCTGACCTCGACTTTGTAGTCCAGGACCTTAGTTCACAAGAGACCGCAACCTATTTCCCCGGGAAGAATTCCCTTCCTTCGAAGCCCGCGATCTGGGATGCCTGTGCAGGCAGCGGCGGCAAATCGATTATGGCTTATGACCAGTTTCCATCCTGTCAGCTCTTTGTTTCTGATGTTCGGCCTTCCATCCTGCAGAACCTGTCGCACCGTTTCCGCGCGGCCGGTATCCGCGATTACCGGCAGGCGGTAATCGACCTATCAGTAATGGATAACCGACAAGCAACGGCGATTGATTTTTTTCCGAAGGGAGGGTTTGACCTGGTGATTGCGGATGTACCATGTTCGGGGTCCGGAACCTGGGGGAGGGATCCCTGGGCTTTATCCTATTTTGGCCAGGAAGAACTGGAATCCTATGCCAGGCGCCAGCGGGCGATGATCTCAAATATTGTCCCGCAGGTAAAACCCGGGGGTTACCTGCTGTATATCACCTGTTCCGTGTATGCGATGGAAAATGAAGAAGTCGCTGGTTTCATTGAAAGCCATGGAAATCTCCGGTTGCTGCAATCTGGCTCTATCAGGGGATATGAACATCGGGCGGACACCCTGTTCGCGACCCTGTTTACTTCGACACGCGGATAACGCCCTGTCCCGCATCATCGATATGCCGGATAAAGTACACGCCGCCCGGTAATTTTTCGACGCCATTGAACGTCACAAAATACAATTCACCCTGCGCGGTGGATTCCAGTGTTTTCAGGGCCAGTCGACGCCCAGTGGCATCGAGCAGTTCGAGGCTCACCTTGCCATTGCCACGCGCTTTGTAGAGGGTGGTGAGGCTATTGGTGAAGGGAACGGGGTAGGCCTTGATATAGGAATCGCCCAGGGTCCGCAGGGCATCTCGACGTGTTTTTTCCTTGAGGAGGTATTCATAGGCCATGCGCATGTTCGGAATGCCATAGCCCGTGCGATCATCCGGGTTGGAATACCGGCTCGAATTGCGTTTCACCGCATCCAGGATTTCCATATTGGTAAATTCCGGGAAGGCCTGCCACAGGCAGGTTATCAACCCCGCCATGTTCGGGTTGGCGAAGGAAGTGCCACTGGCCCTTCCGGCGTTTCCGAGGGTGTTGGCCACGTAGGTGTTCGAGCCAACGGATGCCACATCCGGTTTTACCCTTCCATCCGCGCTCGGCCCGAAACTGGAAAAACTGGCAATCAGCCCATTCACATTTACCGCCGCAACCGCCAGCACGCTATCGCCGTCAGCCGGGGCAATAATATATTTCCAGGCCTGGGCGCCCGAGTTGCCGGCGCTGTTGGTAACAATCATTCCCTTTTTGGCCGCCATGTCTGCGGCGCGGGTAACGATGGTGGTATTGCCGTCCATGTCCTGGTAGACATGGTTGAGTGCTGGATCGTCGAACTGGTTGTATCCCAGGGAAGAGGTGATCAGGTCCACTCCAAGGCTGTCTGCCAGCTCCGCCGCGGCGGCCCAGTTTTGTTCTTCCACCGGGTATTCGGTACTGACATCCTCCGTACGGAACAGGTAATATTTTGCACGCGGCGCGGTACCCACCAGGATGCCTGGTCGATTGGCCGCCATCACGGAGAAACAGTACATGCCGTGCACATGGTCTTCGTTAACGCTGGCTTCATTCTTCACAAAATCCCAGGTACCCAGTATGAGGTTTTGCTGGCGGACACTGTCGAAAGCCGGGTTGGTCAGGTACCCCAGGAAACCGCCATCCAAAACCGCCACCGTCATCCCTTCCCCGCGAAATCCATGGTCGTGCAGGAATTCTCCTTCATGGATATGCACCTGGTCGAAACTATTGCCGTACTGGTAAAAGTTGTCGTTAATGGATTGGGTCCGGTT
>JALOMP010000343.1 GCA_025455365.1 Chitinophagaceae bacterium
GCCCGTTCCCGGCCTCAAGGGGTGACAACAAATTCAGTATAACAGATGTGGGCTCGCTTAAGTCCGGCACTTATGTCATGGAGATCCGGTTCCAGGGTGAGGTCCTGCGTGAAAAACTCGTAAAGCAATAAACGAAATGCCACCAGCACGGTGGCATTTTTTTGATCAATATGGTTTATATGGTAAACTAGTCTATATTTGTCAAAAGATACGACAGATGAGCAAATGGATACTGGTACTGGCATTGGCTATGATGACAGGCATATTAAGGGCACAGGTGAGCATTTCGGGGCGGGTACTGGATCAGCGGAACAAACCCGTGTCCGGGGTCAGCATTGGCATCCGGGATGCGTATGACGGCGCTACCTCAGACTCGGCAGGAAACTTCCGGTTTACGACCACCGAGAAAGGAAAACGGGTCCTCGAGGCCAGTTCCCTGGGATATCGTCCGTTCACCCTGGAGATCGACATTGCCGATTCAGATCTTCGGCAGGACATTATCCTCCGGGAGGAGATCAGCGAACTGAAAGCCGTGGTGATTTCCGCGGGTACATTCGAGGCCAGCGATAAAAAGAAAGCCACGGTGCTCAACCCCATCGATATCGTCACTACGGCCAGCGGGAACGGGGACGTGACCGGTGCGCTCAAATCCCTGCCGGGGGCGCAGCAGGTTGGCGAAAGCGAAGGCCTGTTTGTGCGTGGCGGTACGGCTGCGGAAACCAAGACCTTTATCGACGGCACCCTGGTTAACAATTTCTTTTTCAGCAGTGTACCCAATATCGCCCAACGGAGCCGTTTTTCTCCCTTTATATTCAAAGGCACGGTTTTCAGCACGGGGGGGTATTCCGCCCTGTACGGACAGGCTATGTCTTCGGCACTCATCCTCGAGTCGATTGACCTGCCTGAGCAGAGTTCCGGCAGCCTGGGCGTCACCCTGATCGGGCTGAGTGGCGGCTACCAGCACCTCGATAAAAACGGCAAATGGTCTGCCGGGGCGAATTATGGATACTCCGATCTCTCCCTGGCCTTCGCCCTGATTCCCCAGCAACAGGATTACGAACAGGTTCCCGTGTACCATAATGCCGACGTGAATTTCCGGGTGAAAACGTCGAAGAACGGTATGCTTAAGTATTACGGGACCTTCGGCGCTAACCGGCTCAAGTTTTTTACCAACAGCCTGGACACCCTGGGTTATCTCAGCGGGTTCGGCCTGAAAAACCTGAACCACTATCACAATCTTTCGTGGCGGGAGAATCTCGGTCGCCGGTGGAAGATGAATGCAGGACTATCGTATACGTATAACCGGGATGATATCGAGAGTGGTATTTATACAGACGATAAACAGCCGGTGCTCATCAGTGGATTGGAATTCAGGGATTACCTGCTAGAAAGAACCGGACATTACTTTAACGCCAAACTGGTACTGGAAAGAAGGTTGTTCGGGCTGAATATGATCCGGTTTGGCGGCGAGTATAACCGGCTGGATGACCATACGGATTTCGTGGCCTTCAATAACCAGCGCTTCCCGGTTACCGTGGAAGAAAAGCTCAGTTCTGCATTTGCCGAGACGGACCTGTATATCACCAACGACCTGGCAGCTAAAATCGGCGGACGATTTGAGCATTCCAGCCTGCTCGACAGGACCAATATCGCCCCGCGCGTGTCGCTGGCCTACAAGACCGGCAAATTCAGCCAGGCATCGGTGGCCTACGGTATTTTCTACCAGAACCCCGAAACCCGCTTCATTGCGCCCGGACAGGACATCAATTTTTCACGGGCCACGCATTATATCGCCCAATTCCAGCGTATTGCAGCACAGCAGACTTTCCGTGCGGAGGTGTTCTACAAAAAGTATGATGCCTTACTGAAGACGGCCTTTAACGGCCCGCAGGAACTGGCTACCGGAAACGGCGGATTCGGTGATGCAAAAGGGATCGAGTTTTTCTGGAGGGACAAGAAGACATTTAAGGAAATCGATTACTGGATTTCCTATTCCTTCCTTGATACCGAG
This sequence comes from Chitinophagaceae bacterium, assembly GCA_025455365.1. Taxonomy (GTDB): domain Bacteria; phylum Bacteroidota; class Bacteroidia; order Chitinophagales; family Chitinophagaceae; genus Pollutibacter. The sequence continues at coordinate 2,012 of JALOMP010000343.1, forward strand.
CGGGATTTCCAGAATTTTCCCTTCGCCATCCAGCCCAGTTTCGCAGCGCGCCATACCGCGTCACTGATTGTAAAAAAGTTCGTCACCAAATGGAAAACAGGCTTCAATGGCGCCTACAACTATGCCAGCGGACGTCCGTATTATTTTATCGCGCGCAATCCGCAGACCGGCGAGAACGAGTTTCGCGACAGGGGCATGACGAAGGACTACCACAATATCAGTTTCAGCCTGAATTTCCTCCCGAACCTCGGTAAGAAAGATCCCAAGATGTTTGCGGTATATGTACTCTCCGTCAGCAATATCTTCAATTTCTACCAGGAGTTCGGGTACGAGTATTCGTACAATGGCTTCCGGAAACAGGCCATCGTTCCGCCCTCGCGCGTATTTGTATTTATCGGGGCTTTCCTGAGTTTTGGTGCAGACCGCACGGAAGAGGCCATCAACAGTAACCTGTAAATTCATGATTATGCAACAGATACACCGTTTGTTTTTTGTTTTTTGCTGCATCGCCGCATGGCACCCGGCGCTTCGTGCACAGTCGCCCCGTTACCAGCAGGCGATGGAGCAACGGATTGCGCAGATCGATAACCAGCAAACACCAGATGCATACCGCGACCTTGCCAATGCCTTTGAACGTATTGCGGATGCGGAGAAAACCCAATGGCTTCCGTATTATTATGCGGCGTATTGTCGCGTGATGGGGGGGTACATGATCGGGAACGGGCAGATGGGCGGATTTGCGGATAAGACAGATCCCGAAGCCGACAAGGCCTCGGAACTCCTGGACAAGGCGGAAGCGATTTCGGGCGCGAATTCAGAAACCTGGTGTGTGCGAAAAATGATTGCCACCCTGCGCATGAGTGCAGACCCCATGAACCGATTTCAAACCATGGGCGCCCAGGCCTCGGAAGCCCTGGACAAAGCCAGGCAGTTGGATCCGGCCAATCCCCGTGTTTACCTGCTCGAAGGCCAGGATAAATTCTTCACACCAGAGCAGTTTGGGGGTAGCAAGGCAGAGGCCAAGGCCCTGTTTGAGCAGTGCCTTCAGAAAGCGGAAAGTTTCAAGCCTGCATCTGTACTTCATCCGGTATGGGGTCCGTCCCAGGCCAGGTATTTTCTTGGCCAGATCAAATAAAGCGCATGACTGCATTCAAATCCCTGGATCCGTTGCTGCATGCGCAGCTAA
>JALOMP010000062.1 GCA_025455365.1 Chitinophagaceae bacterium
AACCCGCGTAATAAAGCCTCAGGATCGGTTTCAAGGTGACTGCCGGCAATGAGAAATGCAGGATGCGGAAATTTCTCCAGGGCCTTCCGGGCTATCTCCTGCGTGGTATCCCTGTAGTTATGCCCCTGGAATTCCGAGAACAGGACGGTGAAATATGCCGGATTGAGATCCAGTAATAGGATGGCCGCACCTCCGCTTGAGATGCCGCCTTCGGTAAATTCGCCGTGTGTGGTGGCGCCGAATACTTGAATGCCTTCCGCGTCAAAGACTTCACAGACCTGCCCGATATCAAGGCTGACGGACAAAAAGATAATGGCAAGGGTGGGGCGGAAACCCGTTGCCCTGGCTTCCTCAAAGCGCTGCCTGATTTCAGCCACTGAATTTCCGCTGATCGATTTTGCCTGCATGTGTATGAGATAAACTAGAAACTATTTTTCTTTTAGCGCCACCCAACTGACCGTGGTGCCATGAAATTCCGGCTTGCCCCCGGGAACGGTGCCAAACTCCCCCAGGGAGAAAAAACCAATCATCGGTTTTTTCCAGACATCGGCCAGGCCCTCCACTTCCAGGGAAGACATCGGGCCCAGGGAAACCAGTCGCCCCACGCAGGAAAAAACAATGAGCGCGTCTGCCTCCGGCAACTCCGTTTCCTTTACCTGCCTGGCGCTTTCCAGCACCTGGTCCACCACTTCAAAATCCGGTGGCAGGGAAAACCGGAAGGTAGCGCCTTGTGAAAAAGTTCCACCCACCAGCACAGATCGATCTGCTTTATTCAACACAACGGCCGGCAGCATTTTGGGACTTCCACCGGGCCTTTCAAACTGCAGGGGGTAAGTCATGTTCAGTTTCACGATATCAAGCGAGGGATCATCCCAGTACGCGTCACTCCCGATAAATTTCTGGATCACGTCAAAAGCAGGCTTGTCGTCAATGGCATATATTCTGGATCCATCGCTGCGGGTAACAGTCTTCTCCGTACCCACCGCCTTCCAGCCTGAGACCGCCATGCCTTTAAGGGAAATCCTGTCCTGGTTGAGAATAAGGGCGATCATTCCATTCTCACTGGATTGGTGGTTGGTAAACACCCAGCCGGTAAAGTCTCCTGGCTCCCCGGCGCCGGCGCCTGCAATCGAAACATTTTCTCCCGCTACATCTGTCAATCCCCTGACTACTGCTTCTCCCGACGCCCTGAAATTGGCAGTGGAAATCAGGTATGCCGGGTGGGTAAACGCTTCCAGGCCCTCCCGTCCCAATGCCGCAGCCGCTTCATATACCTGGTTATCCCCGAAATCCTTTACCACAATTCTAAACAGCGCAGGGTCCAGGTCCAGGAGCAATGCTACCGTAGCATCCGATTCCACAGACTTGTCTGTGAATACCGTAGAGGAGGTGGCGCCAAAAATGGCAATACCCTGCCTGTCCAGCAGACGACAAATCGCCTCCCTGTCCTGGCCTGCTGATAAAAACAGGATCGCCAGGGTGGGTCTGAAACCGTCGGTCATGCTTGCAGACAAAGCGGCCCCTATTTCATCCAACGAATGTCCACACAGGGTTTTTACAATCATATTAAGCATTTCATATATGAGAAGTAGTCATGGGAAGCACTATACTAAAATTCAATGCATCACTGACCTGAAGGGTACCGTTAAACGGGGCGGATACCGGAATGGCGAGGGCCTGCGCTGATCTTCGGCAACGCTAAGGAAGATAGACTATTTTTCCGCTTTTTACGATGAATATTTTGAAGCGCTTGCACCTGTTATCGCCCGTCCAGGGTCCGAAATGCATGTCAATCTACGGTTACCTCATCCAATGGTTCAGCTTCCAGCAAGCCCTTTTTCATTTTATACCGCACCCATAGAAATGCGTAGAGGGAGATGCCGATAAACATGCATGCCGAATTGATATATACCAGCTTTGAAATGTCGGCCGATGGCGAATTATCCCAGATGGCATATCCCATTCCAACGATCCCGATGATCTGGGGCAGCGGGTAAAAGGGCGTTTTAAAAGGACGATGACGGGATGGATACTTCCTACGCAGTACGATTAGCGTAATATGGGCGACGATATAGGCAACCAGCCAAAACGTAGCCGCGGATATCAGCAAGGGCAAAATAGGGTGTATTCCACCGGGGATGCAGGCGACCGAAAATGGCCGGCACCTGCTTGTGCTGTGCCATGCCGTATAACATCCGTGGAACACTCGCAATGGCGGTGTTGGTCACACAGGAGGTTGCTGTAACGGCAAAAACGACCATCACAAAACCGGCGGAACCCCCAAAGATGGATTCAACCATCAGCCAGTGCGGAATTTCGGAACCTGCCAGTTTTTCTGCGGGTACATATCGGAGGCTGGCCAGGGAAAGCAATCCGAATACTGCCAACAACACCACCACTGCCCATAACATGGTTCGAGGCAGGTTCTTTTTTGGATTGCGGGCCTCTTCAATAAAGGGGCATAAATATTCAAGTCCGGTAAATGACCAGGTAGCCAGAACGACAAGCGACATGACGGAACTCCCGACACCTTCAAAACCCCTTCGAATGTCTGAAAAACGCATGCCACCGGCACCTGTTCCATACAGACCGGTAAACCCGATCACCAGCAGGGAAACAAGCAGTACATACACAATAATATTCTGAACGGATGAAAAAATATCAATTCCCAACAGGTTCAGGATGGTAAACAGGACCAGCAGCGAGAGTCCCAGGTGCGAGAAAGTTCCCGGGTAAACCATATCAACAATGCGTTCCAGGAGCGTCAATTCTGCCGTACCGGCAAAGGGTACAATCGCCACGTATCCGCCGAGCGTCACGCCGATGGAAATAAAATGCCCGGCAGCCACCGATGTGTAAGTACCTAACCCTCCGGCGCGTGGCATCATCAGGGATAGTTCGAGAAAGGTAAAACAATAACAGAGGGCAAGCGCAAAAGCGATAAGCAGCGGCAGAAAAAAACCACCGCCACCCATGCCGGCGCCATTCAGCAGCGAAACGAAACTGGATTGCGAGGCCACCGCCCCGATCGCCACGGCAAACAGGGAGGGAAATCCCAGCACTCTTTTCAAAGACACCGATGGTTCACTGCCGGACTGTTTGTTCATTTACAGGTTAGTTTACACATCCGATCCAGGCCGCACCAGGAAGCCTGCTTTGTATCGCCTCCGAATGATTACTGACGGGCTTTCAAATCAAAATAATCCATCACAAGGTTTGACAACGCGATCACCCCGGTTTTAAAACTGCCGTCCTCCAGGAAAAACTCCGGCGTATGGTGCGGTGCGGATAATTTTTTGTCCTTCCCCCGGGGCAGGCCGCCGATATAGAAATAAAGTCCAGGAACCTTTTCCGCGAAAAAGGAAAAGTCTTCAGACCCGGTCTCCGCAGGTACCAGGATAACATTGTCCTTACCGGCTGATTGTTGCAAGGAAGGCAGCATGGCAGCCGTCAATGCGGGATCATTTGATGTAACGGGATAATGAACGGAGTAAGGCAATTCAACCTGCACCGTGGCACCGGCGGCGGCGGCGGTATTTTCCGCTACCTGGCGGATGCGACTAAACACCAGTTTCTCATCTGCATCGCTCAATGTCCGAACCGTACCCATCATCTCCACTTTTTCGGGAATGATATTGGAGCGGTTGCCACCCTGGATGGCCCCGATGGTGATGACGGCTGGGTTCTCCGTGATGTTGACATTCCGGCTGACAATCGTGTGCAAACTGGTAATGATCTGTGCGGCCACCAGTACCGGGTCCACGGATGACCATGGCTCGGCGCCATGGGAAGGCTTTCCATGGACGGTAATCTTCACATCGGCCACACCGGCGAACATACCGCCGGGCCGATAGGAAATCTTGCCCGCTTCCAGTTGTGCATTCGTATGCAGTCCGAATATGGCATCCACTTTCGGGTTCTCCAGGACCCCTTCCTTCACCATCAGTTCAGCGCCGCCCTCTTCCCCCTTGGGCGCGCCTTCTTCAGCAGGCTGGAAAATAAACTTCACCGTGCCTTTCAGATCCTTCTTCATGCCGGCCAGGATTTCGGCTACGCCCATCAGGATGGCCACATGTGCGTCATGGCCGCAGGCATGCATCACAAAGGTCTCCTGCCCGTTGTATGTGGTCTTCACGGTTGACGCAAAGGGCAACTGCGTCTTTTCCTCCACCGGCAGCGCATCCATATCGGCCCGCAAGGCAACCACCGGTCCGGGTTTCGATCCCTGCAACAATCCCACCACACCGGTTTTGGCTACATTGGTCCGCACCTCCATACCCAACGCACGGAGATGCCTGGCAACCAGTTCGGCGGTGCGTAATTCCCGGTTGCCCAACTCCGGGTGCTGGTGTATATCGTGGCGCCAGTCGATGACTTTGGGTTCCATGCGACCGGCAGCCTGGCTCACGATAGCGTGGTAGTCCGTCTTTTGTGCGAATGTTACAGTTGCCTGTGCCAGGATCGCGAGGGCGAGACCGCAAGACCTTACCAGGAATTTCTGCGTTTGATATTTCATTTGTGATGATTGCTTTGACCTGTTGCCTGGATGGTTTTATTTTCTGAATTTTCCATACACGGGCTGCCCGGGAAACACGCCCGAAACCGTTTTACCGTTCCGGATGACAAAAACACCGTTCACGATCACGTATTCAATACCCGCCGAAAATGCAAGGCCCTTTTCAAAACTGGCTTTGTCCGCTACCGTATTCGGATTGAAAATGGTGATGTCCGCATCAGCACCTATCTGTATGCGTCCCTTGAACCGCATGGATGGGGCGATATGCTCCAGTCTCCGCGCAGGCAGGAGTGTCATTTTTTCGATGGCCGTGGGGAGGTCGATCAATTTCTCTTCCCGGACATATTTGCCCAGGACGCGACTGAACGTTCCCGCCGTGCGTGGATGCGCCAGCGGGGCGTAGGGCATCCCGTCCGAAGCGATCATCACACCGGGTTCACGAATGCCTTCACTGATCCACTCCGGTTTCATCATGTGGATGATCACCGTTCCGCCCGCTTTGCGGTAGGAATCATAGTTCTCTTTTGTCAGCCGATCCCCCGTGGCTACCCACTGCAGATCCTGGTAGGTTATTCCAAGCCTCTCCTGCCAACCATCATTGAACATGGCGCTTTGCAACTGGGTGGATGCGGCGGTATAGGAATACAGCTCGGTGGTGATATCATGTCCCTTCTGCTGCGCGGCCTTCACCATGTCCAGCGCCAGGCGAATATTGCCGAGCGACATGCTGTTGACATGTACGATATGCAATGGTGCCCCGGTAAGCATCGCATCCGTCATGGCTTCCTGGATGGAGATCATATTGGGTTCGCGCACATGGGAAAAGACCAGGGCCCCCATCTCGCCGGCAAGTTTATAGACATGGAACATCTCCGCCGGATTCGTTTTTGGCAAATACCCGATGGGTACGCCGATGCCCACAGCGCCATCTTGAAGGGTTGACCGGATATTGGCCAGCATCGGCTCCATCTCGCCGGCGGAAAGATTTTCCGTATACGTATGACCGATCGTATTAAACAGCTCCGCCAGTTTAGATGTCCCGTTCAGGGCCTTGGGATAGATCGTGTCCCGGAGCGACTTGTATTTCTCCATCGCCCGGTACCGCTCAAAGGGCCAGTTCACGCTGCCGCCGAAATTGATCAGCGCCTTGTTGGTACGGGCGGCGTACCATTCCTTCAGGTATTCAATCCCCCATTCCAGTTCCAGGGCCGTGGTTACCCCGTCATGCACCTGGTATTCCTGTTCCTGGTTGCTCCGGCCATGTACGTGCAGGTCTATGAAACCCGGTGACACCACCATGCCGGAAGCATTGATGGTTTCCTTTCCTTTGAGGGGTGCGGAAGAAATTTCCGCGATGCGGTTCTGGCTGATCCCAATATTCCGGATGGCATCCAGTTTGGTTTCGGGGTCGATCACCCGGCCGCCGGTGAGGACAATATCGTAGGTAATGGGCGATTGTGCATGAACCTGGTTGCATGGAAATAAAAGTAAAAAAAGGGCAACCGATGCAGTAAGAGACAAAGTGAACTTTCGCATAAAGTAAGGGTTGATGAGCCAGCGGGAATGTTGTCTATTCCCGGTGTGTGAAATACTTACTGTTTGAACAAGGCCATGAGCCCCGTGGCGCCAATCACCGTACCCAGGGGAATGGCCGACAGGTCCACCTGGTAATTGCCATTGTGATTGAAATAGGGTGCCGGCTTCCCCTCGGCAATGGCTTTGGCATACAGATCCGGGTGCGCCGTGCCCACCCTGATGTAATTGTAAACGGTCTTCTGCCCCGGTTTAATCAGGTGCTGGAAATCCTCCGATCCCATGGACGAGGGTCTTTCCGTATCGATACCCGCGGGGCTAAGCACGCCATTCAATGCTGCATTCACTTTGGCCGTCAGTGCGGTATCATTTACAAGCGGGTTTACATTGCCCTTCATCGTGATTTTCGGATATGCATCTGCAGCCAATCCATTGGATACGGCGATACCTTCATTGATCCGCCTGATACCATCGAGCAAAACCTTGCGTGTTTTTTCATTGAACCAGCGAAGATTCAGTTTGACCACAGCAGAAGACGGGATCACGTTATTATCCACACCGGCATGGATGGCACCAACCGTCAGTACGGCGGCATCCTGCGCGGCAATACCGCGACTGATAATCGTCTGGTACTGCATCACTGCATTGCATGCCATCACCACCGGGTCCTTGGCCACTTCAGGCCTGGAACCATGACCGCCAATTCCGAAAAATGTTACATCCAACTGATCGCTACCGGAAAATCGTACGCCCGGGCCGTTCTCAATAGTCCCTGTGGGTATTGGCCAGGTATGGAGGGCGAAAAGGTAGTCTGGAACCGGCACGCCTTTATCGTACATATTGTCGGCAACCATGGCCCTGGCCCCCATCAGCGGCTCTTCGGCCGGCTGCCCCAGGAAAACAAGTGTCCCCTTCCACTGGTCCTTCATCGCCACCATTATCCTGGCCACGCCCAGCATCCAGGTCACATGTGCGTCATGCCCGCAGGCGTGCATCACGGGGGTTTCCGTGCCGTCCTCCTTCTTCATGGTCTTGGTACTGGCATAGGGCAGGCCCGTGATCTCCTTTACAGAGTTACAGTCCATATCCGCCCGGTACATCACAACGGGACCATCCCCGTTTTTCAGGATACCCACCACGCCCGTCTTTCCGATGCCGGTGATGACCTGGAATCCCAGCAACTGCAACTCCTTCGCAATGATCCCCGAAGTCCGGACTTCCATGAACCCAAGCTCGGGGTTCTGGTGCAGGTCCTTATATGTATCCACCAATCGCAGTGAATCCGCATAGGCCATTTGCCGGATGGTCCCTGTATTGATGGCCGTCGCCTTTCCGGCATTTGACTTTCTTGCCTGCGCGTAACCGAATTCGCTTATGATACTCACACAGACGAATACCTGCAGCAGGATGACGGGAACAAGTCGAATAATGGTCATTGTTGATATTGTTTTGTGAAAAGAATGACTGAAGAGACGGGCTTCCCCATTTTCAATCCGGGCTTTATTTGTCGATCGATAAAACGGCCTGCAACAACACATTCGCCCCGTTGGCCATATCCACGGGCGTGGAGTATTCTTTGGGCGAATGGCTGATGCCGCCGATGCTGGGAATAAAGATCATCGCCACAGGCGCGATATGGGCAATCTCCTGCGCATCGTGCCCGGCGCCGCTTTGCATGAAGCGGAAACCATAATTTAACCCTTTCGCCGCTTGCACAATGCCGGCCTGCAGTTCTTTGTCGGCCATGGCTGGCCGGGATTCATTGGGCTCTTTGCGGAAGCTGATCTGCACGCCTGAAGAGGACGCAATGGAAGCCGCCCGCTTTTCAATTTCCCGGAAGAGTTGCCAGATCTTATCATACGAAAGGTCGCGGATCTCCAAGCCCATGACTACTTTGCCTGGAATGACATTGTAGGCGCCGGGCATGGCAGCGATCTTGCCGATCGTACCCACCTGTCTTCCCTCCACGCTGGTGGCCACCTCGTTCACCGCCACCACCAGTTTAGATGCCGCCAGCAGGGCATCTTTTCGCATATCCATGGGTGTTGTTCCCGCATGGTTGGCAAAACCCTCCACCGTCACTTCCCAATGAATGATCCCAACAATTCCTTCCACCACCCCGATCTGCAATTTCTCCTTATCCAGGATACCGCCCTGTTCAATATGCAGTTCGAAGTATGCATGGATATCTCCCTTGTTTCGCTTGCTCCGGGCGATTTCATCCGGGTTGCCGCCAAGGGCCCGGAGGCCTTCGGCCATCGTCAGCCCGCTCTGGCTTACCTGCTTCAGTCCGTCTGCGGTGAGGTTCCCCGCCATCGCCATGCTGCCGATCGTCCCGCCCTCTTCATTGGAAAAAATGATTAGTTCCAGCGGATGATTGGTCACCAGCTTCTGCTCATTGAGTATTTCGATCACCTCCAGACCTCCGATGGATCCGACACAGCCATCGTAGTTCCCGCCATCGGGGACCATGTCGATGTGCGAACCAAAGGCGATGGGCTTAAGGGATGGGTTCTTTCCTTTTCTCCTCCCGATAATATTCCCCGCCGCGTCAGTGGAAACCTCGAGTCCTGCCTTTTTCATCAGGTCCATGAACCAGCCTCTCGCTTTAATATCGCCCGGTGTAAACGCCACCCTGTAACCCCTGCCCTGTGCATCTTTGCCGAAGGATGCAAGTTCCTTGATCCTGCTTTCGATCCGCTGTTCATTGACCCGGAGGCCGGATGGCTTCGCACCCGGTTGGGCGCACACGGACAGTGCAGTCATGATAATGACAGAAAAGAAAAATAGTCTCATGCCGTATGTTTTATGAAACAAAGTCCGCTCAATGTAATCAATCTGGCTGTCGTTTACGCGTTAAGTGAAACTGTGAATGTAGTACCCTGTCCTTCCTGACTTTCAACGCGAATATCCCCGCCATGTGCTTTCACGATATCATAACTCAGTGACAACCCCAGACCGGTTCCCTGCCCGGTAGGTTTGGTGGTGAAAAAGGGCTGGAAAATTTTTCCCCGGATCGTTCCAGGAATGCCATCGCCATTGTCTATGACGCTGACCTCCACCTTGTTCACGATCCTGCGGGTACTTAGCTTCACTTCCCCGGAATATCCCGTTGCCTGGCTTTTCGATTTCCGGTCAACCGCATAAAATGCGTTATTGAGAAGGTTGAGAAGGACGCGGCCTATCTCCTGTGAAATGACGGAAACAGCACCTGCCGCCGGGTCGAATGCAGTTTGCAGGGTAGCATTAAAGGACTTGTCCTTTGCCCGGTACCCATGGTACGCGAGGCGCATGTACTCGTCGCAAAGGGCGTTGATGTCTGTGGGTTGGTTTGAACCGCTACTACTGCGACTGTGCTGCAACATAGATTTGACAATTGCATCGGCACGCTTTCCGTGCTCGTATATTTTCTCCTGGTTGGATTTGATATCGGCAGCAAGTGCGCGGATTTCAGCCATATCACCCCTTTGCGTAGCCGCCAGGATATCATCTGAAAGCTCCGTGTTAACCTCTGAAAAATTATTCACGAAGTTCAATGGGTTCTGTATCTCATGGGCGATGCCGGCCGTGAGTTCGCCGAGCGAAGCCATCTTTTCCGCCTGCACCAGCTGGGCCTGCGCTGATTTCAGCTCTGCGAGGGTCTTCTCCAGGGTGGCTTTCTGTTCGAGCAATTGCTGGTTTATTTTCTGTTTGGCCCTGTTGTTACGGCGCTGGATCAGGGCAACTGCCAGGAGCGCGGCCGCGATCACGACCATCAGTAACATGCGCTGGCGTGCCTGCAAACCAGCCTTTTCCATTTCCAGTTTTTTTTGATACTCCTGTTCATCGCTGATCAGCATCTGGAGCGCCCTGAACTCGTCAGGACCGTAGACCGTTTCATTGAGCTCCATTGCCATCGACAGGTAACGCATCGCACTGTCTTCATTTCCTTGCCGCTTGTACACGGCTGCCAGGATTTTTGCGGCATCAATAGAGGCAATTTTCTGCCGGTCCATCTCACTACCCTGCAAGGCATTCCGGGCATAATAGATAGCGGAATCATCCATATGGCGCTGCATGCAAACGCTTGCAAGGCTTTTGTAGCCGGTAGTGATATTGATTTGTATACTGTCTCTCAGGCTGTTCGCCAGCACCTGGTGATAATAAGAAGCCGCTTCTGCGTATTTACCTTCCTTCTCACTGGCATTCCCCAGCCTGGTAAAAATCAAGGTGCGCAATGCCCATTTCCGCCTGTCGGCATTATCACCCAAAGTCCACAGCCGTTGCGATGCCGCGTTGTACCAATGGGTGGAATCCATGCGCCCAAGGCTGGTGTAGCAGAAGGCAATATTACTCATGGTAAAACTGGCCTGGATCCATTCCGCTGACTGTTCCAAAGTAGATCTTGCCGGCAAGAGGTACTCCAATGACTTTTCATAATACCCGGACTGTAAATAAGTAAAACCGATAAAACTAAGTGTGTACGCTTCCCGGAGCCTGTCGTTCTGCTTCCTGGTCAGCTGCAAGGCTTTTAGTTGCAGCTCCACAGATCGGGGAAAATTACCCTGCCCCCTGTATCCCTCGCCCGTAAGCTGGGAGGCGTAGACCAACAGGGGATAATTATCCGTCTTTTCGGCAATCGTAATTAGCTTCTCGCCGTAGATGACTGTAGAATCAGGATTTCTGAAGAAATTGTAACTCAGTTTGTCCAGGAGGGGCGACAAGACTGTGGAATCGCCCTGTTCCAAAACGCCAATAAGCTGTGCCCTGGCCGGGCAGAGGATCCCAATACCCAGTGCGATCAGAATCGAAACGGTAAGTCGCATATATATTTAGGTTAGATCCTTATGTATAACCTGTCATTACTATGGCAGGAGGGTCTCCACAGTTTACCCTCCATTCAGTTCGCGTGCTGCCCAAATCCCTTAACCTTCATTTTGAAGCAGGGACTCTTACCATCTGCATCACAGGTGTTGCGAAAGTCATATGCGTGATGGCAGTTCCCTGAACCATATCAGGCCGGAAGCAGGATCGAAAATTCAGTGCCTTCGCCCTCCCGGCTGCTAACCTTTATTTCTCCGCCGTGTGACCTGACAATATCGTAACTCAGGCTCAACCCAAGGCCGGTGCCTTCGCCCGCGGGCTTGGTGGTAAAAAATGGCTGGAAAATTTTGTCGAGGTTTTTTTGCGGAATCCCCGGGCCATTGTCTTCCAGTTTGATCTCCACAAATTCCCTGTCCGTAGATGTATCACCCGACTGAACCTTCTTTTTCAACCTGTTTGTACGGATGCGCACAAGCCCTTCAAACCCATTGCCCGTCTCCTGCTTTCGCTTTTGCACGGCATAAAATGCATTGTTCAGCAGGTTGAGCATGGCCCTGCCGATATCTTGCGCATTGACGCTGACTTCTCCTACAGCGGGGTCATAGCTTGTCTGGAGGGTTACATTGAAAGACTTGTCTTTCACCCGCATACCATGGAAAGCCAGTTTGAGGTACTCTTCCGCGAGCTTGTTGATATCCGTAAGTTCCCGCTGGCCGGTACTGCTCCGTGAATGCTGCAACATTGATTTTACAATCGCATCCGCCCTTTTGCCGTGCGCGCTGATCTTGTCCTGGTTAGACTGAATATCTCGTGTAAGGTGGAGGGCCAGTTCCTTTTCCCCCGTTTTGATCGAGGCCCGCAGCTCATCGATCAGCTCCGTATTCAGGTCGGAAAAATTATTCACGAAATTCAGCGGGTTCTGTATCTCGTGCGCAATACCCGCGGTCATCTCGCCGAGGGACGCCATCTTTTCTGACTGTATCAGCTGTGCCTGGGCAAGTTTAAGTTCCTGCAGGGTTTTTTCAATCTGGGTTTTCTGGGCAGACAGGATTCGGTTGGTCTCGGACTTATGCCGGCTGTTCCGGTACTGTATCCAGGCAACCATGGCCAGTGCGGCGGCGATGATCCCCAGGATGACAAAAAGATACCGGTTGCGTTGGGCCTTCTGCGCTTCAACCAGCTCCTGTTGCTTTCTCTGTTCATCCAGGGTAAGTACCTGCAGGTCTCTAAACTGATCTGCCCCGTAGAGACTGTCTTTGAGGGCAAGTACCATGGATTGATAATAATAAGCGCTGTCGATTCTACCCTTCTTGTGGAAAAGATCCGCCAGCAGGGAAGCTGCACTGAGCACCTGCGGCCGCTGCCCATCTCCCTGGCTGCCGGCAATCGTTTCGCGGGCATAGTATAATGCCGAATCGGTATTACCGAGTCGCGCGTGCAGGCCTGCCAGGAAATTACTAACCCGGATGACATGCACCTGGACATTCGCCCTTTTGGTAATTGACAACGACTCATGATAAAACCGGAGCGCTTCGTTCGTCTGACCTTTGACCTCATACAATCGCCCAAGCCTCGAAATAACCAGCGATCGCAGGGCCGCCACATAGTCGGTCTTCAGGGAATCATACGCACGCTGGCTGTAGAGCATCGCTGAATCAGGCTCGCCCAACATCAGGTAGGCATAGCCGATATGGGAACTGGAAAAACAGTCATATCTCCGGTCGCCATTATCCTCCATAACCCTACGTGCAGGAAGGAGATAATCCAGGGCATGCCGGTAATCGCCCATTTCCAGAAGCGAAAAGCCGATGAAAATGGATGTGAGGGCCTGGTTTTGGGCATCCTGTAGCTGGCGGTAAATATCCAGCGCGGCAAACTGGCTCCGGATGGACTTTGGATAGTCGCCGAGGAAGCGGTAGGACTCCCCGGTGCTGTTCAGGGCACGGGCCTGCAAGGCGAGGTGATTGTTTACACGCGCCAGGTCCAGTGCCTGCAAGGAATAAAAAAGCGAGGAATCAGGCTGCGAAAAATAATAGCGCTGGCCCTGTTCAAGCAAGTTCCTTACAACCT
>JALOMP010000344.1 GCA_025455365.1 Chitinophagaceae bacterium
GTAAAATTCACGGAAATGGTTGCGGGAGGTCGGCTTCCCGGTCAACTTGACACAGGCAACCGTTTATTGCAACTGCGTCACCGCGCCTAATTGCCGGCGAAGGATATAGATCCGTTTGTTTTCGTAGTAGTCGGGCTCCGTACTGGTCTTGCTCCAGCGGATCGGCATGAAATTATAATCGGTAATGAGTTTCAGGGAGGCATCGTTCAGGTGCTCCATCATGGCCGTATCGTATTTCATGAGCAGGTGCACGAAATAATGCGTGATCTCGAAGCCCTTAAAGGCCATGTCTGATGGTTTGCTGAAGGTGCGCGTTCTGTACGCGGAGTCGAACCTGGCGGTAAATCCCTGTGCCTGGTTGTAAAACGTGGTGGAATACACGATGGGCAGGTGCCGGTATTCCAGCCTGGAAAGATCACGGATGCCTTCCCAGGTGGGCATACCCACGAGGGTCACTTTATGCGATTTGGGCATGGTGGCACAGGCGGCTACGAAACGTCGGGCGAAGCTTTCATCGAGACTACCGGCGATGAGTACATTATCGCGCAGGGTATCCATGCGCGACTGGATATCTTTCATGGTGAAATTCTCGGGCAGGATTACCTGTTTGTATTTCATCACGCCGCCGCTGGGGCTCTGGTTCAGTTGTTTGAATACGTCTTCCACGCGGTTGTCAGCTTCTCCGGCCCTACGGAACCAGAGGATCGGCCGGGTGCCCCAGTTGCGAAGGATATAGTTGTAGAGCGATTGTATATGCGTGTTGAGTTTGGCATTCGCCATAATCACCTGTGGGTTGTTTTTTACCCCGCCGTCGTTGGGATAAGTGGCGCTCACAAATGGGATGCCGTGGTCCTGTGCCACCTGTGCCAGCTGCAGGTAATCCGAACCGCTGACCTGGCCGATGATCAGGTCGATGGAATCCATGAGCGGCGATCTCGAAATGGTATGGATGGCTCCGCTGCTGCTCCGGATATCGAAGACATGGAATTCCACCTGCGCATTTTCCATCCGCAGCGAGTCGATGGCGAATTCTGCGCCTTCATAGAATTCCAGCCCGGGAATGGATTGACGGGGGAAGCTCTTGCCGTAGCGGTAATTCATGGATTCGTCAAATGCGGAATCCAGGTATAGCGGGACAAAGAGCCCCACTTTGTACGCGCGTGAACCCTGGGCCAGCGCCGGGGTTTGGGCGATGGCGATGACCAGTAACAGGCTGTAAAGGATGCGGAAAATTTTCATGCCTATCGGTACAGTCGGTTTATTCCCACTCAATGGTTGCAGGGGGTTTGCTACTGATATCATAAACTACCCGGTTGATGCCCCTCACCTGGTTGATGATTTCACTGGATACATGCCCCAGGAAATCATAGGGGAGATGGGCCCAGTCGGCCGTCATCCCATCCACCGAGGTAACCGCCCGCAGTGCAACCGTATATTCATAGGTCCGTTCATCGCCCATAACACCCACGCTCTTAACGGGTAAGAGGATGGCGCCGGCCTGCCATACCTTGTCATAGAGCCCGAAGGATTTCAGGGCGCCGGTATAGATGGCATCCGCTTCCTGGAGCAGGGCCACTTTTTCTTCGGTCACTTCGCCGAGGATGCGGATGGCCAGTCCCGGACCCGGGAAGGGGTGGCGGAACAGCATTTCCGGGGGTATCCCCAGTTCGAGGCCCACTTTACGGACCTCGTCCTTGAAAAGGTATCGAAGGGGTTCCACCAGCTCCATATGCATGTGATCCGGGAGGCCACCCACGTTGTGATGCGATTTGATGGTCATGGAAGGTCCGTGTACGGAAACACTTTCAATCACGTCTGGATAGATCGTCCCCTGACCCAGCAAGCCGATGTCTTCCAGTTCTTTTGCTTCCCTGTCAAAGACTTCGATAAACGTGCCCCCGATGATTTTTCTTTTCTCTTCCGGGCTGGATTTGCCGGCGAGTTTGGTATAAAAATGTTCGCGGGCATCCACGCCTTTCACGTTCAGGTCGAGCTGCCGGTAGGTCTCCATCACCTGTGTGAATTCATTTTTCCGCAACAAGCCGTTGTCTACGAATATCCCGTAGAGCCTGGGGCCGATGGCTTTGGAGATGAGGGTGGCTGCCACGGTAGAGTCCACGCCGCCGCTGATGGCCATCACCACTTTGCGGTCGCCGATCTGCGCTTTTAAACTTTCCACCGTATCTGAAATGAAATGCGCCGGCGTCCAGTCGCCACTGCAGCCGCAGACTTCCATGAGGAAATTCCGCAGGATGCGCTTTCCGTGTTCGCTATGGTATACTTCCGGGTGGAACTGCAGCCCGAACAGGGGCTGGTGCCCTTCCTGTATTTTCTCAAAAGCCGCCACCGGGATGGATGCCGTGGTGGCCAGGATGTCAAAATTCGCCGGCAGGTCCAGGATGGTATCGCCATGGCTCATCCATACCTGGGAATGGCTCGGTACGGATTCAAACAGCACATTGGATTTCTCCACCTGGAGCATCGCCCTTCCATATTCTCTCTTATCTGATTTCTCCACCCTGCCTCCGAAATTCTTTGCCGTCAGTTGAGCGCCATAGCAAATACCCAGTACCGGGAGCCTTGCCACCATGGCGCGGATATCCACATTGGGCGCTTTTTCATCGTTTACCGAGAAGGGCGAACCGGAAAGGATGATTCCTTTGAGCTCCGGGGAATACTCCACGGGTTTGTGAAAGGGGATAATCTCGCAGTATACGTTGGCTTCCCTGACCGCCCTGGCGATGAGTTGGGTATACTGGGAGCCAAAATCTAGAATCAGGATTTTTTCGGTCATAATGGTGGCGCGAAGGTACAAAATCCGGTTTGCACAGGTCCTGTAACCTTTCATCCTTTTTTGCGTCCGATAACTGGCTATTTACCGGGAATATCCGGGTATTCGCCGGATATTTATTCACCATTTGACTGGCATTCGCCAGTTTTGACAAAACAACTGATTATGAAATCGCGCATACTGACTGTTTTCCTTGTCCTTGTCTCCGTCTCCTCACTCTTTCTTACATCCTGCAAGCACCGCAGGGGCAACGGCAATATCGTAACCATCGAACGCACCGTGGATCCCTTCGACATGGTGGAAGTCCACGGGGCGATTGACGTTTATGTTACCCAGGGACCGCAGCAGCCCGTGCGGATCGAGTGCGATGAAAACCTGGTGAAATACATT
>JALOMP010000063.1 GCA_025455365.1 Chitinophagaceae bacterium
AAGCCCCTGTATTTCCATCATTCGGATGATTGCCTGGTATTCGCTTCTGAAATCAGGTCGATACTGGCAAGCGGGTTGATTCAAAGAAAACTGGATGCAACCGCCCTGCCGGATTATTTTTCTTTTCAGTCCTTTGCTTATCCTGCTGCACCAATCCAGGGCATCAGGCAGGTGGAAGCGGGTACCTACCTGAAAATATCCGGGGGCAGGATCGAAAAGACCGTATACTGGTCCCTGTTCAACAAGAAGGCGTTGATTGACCGCGAGACCGACGCCGGGATTATATCCAGCATAAGGGATTTACTGCTTCAGTCCGTGGAAAGAAGATTGGTAAGTGATGTACCCGTTGGGGCTTTTTTGTCGGGTGGACTGGATTCCAGTATGATCGTTGGGTTGATGGCTGAAGTGTCTCATGAGCGGCCTTGTACGTTTAATGTCTCCTTTTCTGAGAAGGATTTTGACGAGGCCAGGTATGCGGAACTGGTAGCGAAAAAGTTCAATACCCGTCACACCAGCATCCGCTTGCGTCCCGAGGCGTTTCTCCACGACCTGGAAGATGCGCTGGACGCCATGGATTCACCCAGTGGTGACGGCATCAATACGTTTATGGTCTCCCGTGGCGTCCGGAATGCAGGCATACGTGTTGCCTTGTCCGGTTTGGGAGGCGATGAACTGTTTGGGCGATATCCATATTTCAGGCATTACCTGTCCATGCACCGCATGAAAGGGTTGTTTGACCATACAGGCGGCATCCGGAAATTGGTTTCCCGCATGATGGAGCCGTCCACATCCCTTCGTTTCAGTCGCCTGGGTTCATTGCTTGCCGCCAGGCAGATGTCCATCGGCCATATCTATCCTGCGTTCAGGCGCATACTCACGCCAGGGCTGTTAAGTCAATTGACATATCTGCGTTACGAAGGCATACCTCAATGCTCCGAAACATTGCTGCAACACGAGAAAGCATTGGAAAAAATGCCCTTGCTCAGCCAGTTTTCCGTGGCGGAATACCTGGGTTACACACAACAGACCCTCTTGAAGGACACGGACCAGATGAGTATGGCCGTTTCCCTGGAAGTCCGGGAGCCTTTCTTCGATCACAACCTGGTTGAGTATATGATGCAGGTGCCTGACAATATCAAACGGGAAGGATCGGGTGGACGATCGTTGGCCGCATCCCTGGTGCCCCAGCTTCCCCGCGAAATCCTGCAACGAAGCAAACAGGGTTTCCTTTTCCCCTGGCAGGTGTGGATGAAGCAACAGCTGAAATCATTTTGCGAAGCCAGGATCAACCGCATGGCAGAACGCGATTTTGTACGGGGCGATGCCCTGAAAAAATATTGGAAACGCTTCCTCCACAATGACCCGGGCGTGCGCTGGTCCGAACTGTGGTTATTTGTGGTACTGGAACACTGGATGGAAAAGAATCATGTTGAAGCCTAAGGTTTTGGTGATGGTCGACTGGTATGCGCCGGGTTTCAAAGCCGGTGGCCCGATCCGCAGCGCGGTGAATTTTGCGGACCAGCTGGAGCATGACCTCGATATTTATGTTCTAACCACCGACCGGGACCTAGGCGAGCCGAAGCCTTATTCGGATATTACAGCCGACCGATGGATTTCGCGAGGCAGTCACCAGGTGTATTATGCTTCTCCCGCAAACCTGGGATGGAAAACAACCAGGGAGATCATCCTTGGGGTGGAACCGGACTGTATTTATCTGAACAGCATGTTCTCTCTCCACTTTACCATTTATCCGCTGCTCATGAAAAAGCTTGGAATGGTAAAGGCAAGGATTGTCCTGGCTCCCAGGGGCATGCTCCGGGCGTCTGCACTGGCACACAAACCCGGGAAGAAAAAACTCTTCTTGAACATGTTCAGGTTCATGGGTCTGCCGAAGTTGATCCTGTTTCATGCCACGGATCAAACGGAAGAACAGGATATCCGCCGCATCTTCGGGCCAGGCAGTTCCCTCTTTCAGGCGGGTAATCTCCCGGGAAAACAAAAACCCTTCCGCCCACCAGAGGGAAAGCGAAAGGGAAATCTCAGGCTGGTTTTTGTGGGCAGGATTCACCCGATCAAGAATCTTGATTTCCTGCTCCTGGCATTGCAGGGCATAACAGGGACTGTAGAACTAACGGTGATCGCTACACTGGAAGACGAGGTTTACTGGAAATACTGCCAGTCAATCATGGACGCATTCCCGCCAGCAATAAGCGTGAAGATGCTGATAGATCTTCCGCACGACCGCATCGAGGAAAACATACTCGCCGCGCATGCCTTTGCCCTCCCAACCAAGGGCGAAAACTTTGGGCACTCCATATTTGAAGCCCTTGCAGCCGGCCGGCCGGTGCTGATCAGCGACCAGACTCCCTGGCGAAACCTGCCCGAGGATCATGCGGGATGGGATCTTCCCCTGGGTGATCCGGCACCATTCAGGCGTGTCATACAGGAACTGGTGGACATGGACGCACCGGCACTGGAAACCTGGTGCCTGGGTGCATGGAACAAGGCAAAGGACTATCTTTCCAATACATCCACCAGGAGCACTATCTTAAAAGTGTTTGCTGACACAAATACGATGCCGTGAAAACTGATCTCTCAACATACGATAACAGCTGGTATAACACGGGCGCCGGGCCTGTAAAAAGGCTGTTGTGGTATGTGGTTAACATGCTGGTGTTCCAAACCTATCTTTTCCCTGTTCATGCCCCGAAGGTCTGGTTGTTGAAATTATTCGGCGCCCGGATGGGAAAGGGTATTGTCATCAAGCCTTCGGTCAACATTAAATATGCCTGGAACCTCCGGGTAGGTGATCATACCTGGATTGGCGAAAACGTATGGATTGACAACCTGGTCCCCGTGTCCATCGGCAGCCATGTATGTCTTTCGCAGGGCTCCATGCTGCTCACCGGCAACCATAATTATAAAAAAGTGGGCTTTGACCTCATGGTATCGCCCATTACGCTGGAAGACGGCGTGTGGATTGGGGCCCGGTCGCTGGTATGCCCGGGATTGACCTGTCACAGTCATTCGGTGCTATCGGCGCAATCTGTAGCAACCGTCAACCTCGAGCCGTACATGATCTATGCCGGAAACCCCGCGCAGGTAGTCCGGGAGAGAGAAATAGAAGCATAAGCCCGCTATTCATGCCTCGAAGTCGTTTGTCTCAAACAGCTCATTTCGTTTTTCCTTTCTTTTCGTATTTATGAAAATTACCATCATCACGGCAACGTTTAACAGTGCGTCCACCATCAGGGATACGCTGGAGTCGGTCCGTAGTCAGACCTATCCGAATATTGAACATATTATCATTGACGGCATGTCTTCCGATTCGACCCTTTCGATCGTACGGGAATATCCACATGTCAGCAGATGTATCAGTGAGCCAGACAAGGGCATCTACGACGCCATGAACAAAGGTATCGGCATGGCTACCGGCGATATCATCGGGATCCTGAACTCGGATGATATTTACCAGGACTCCCGGGTGCTGGCCCGGGTGATGGAAACCTTCATGAATGAACATTGTGATGCCGTCTACGGCGATCTCGTGTATGTGGATGCACGGGATACCGGCAAAGTGCTTCGGTACTGGAAATCGGGGGAATACCGGAACGGTTATTTCAAATGGGGATGGATGCCACCGCATCCCACTTTCTTTGTACGGCGATCGCTGTATGAACGGTTCGGGACCTTCAATACCAGTTTTAAGACGGCGGCCGATTATGAACTGATGTTGCGTTTCATCCACAAAAGCCGGGCAAGCCTCGGGTACGTGCCCCATGTGCTGGTGAAAATGCGTGAAGGGGGTGCCAGCAACCAATCCATGGCGTCCCGACTGAAGGCCAACAAGGAAGACCGGAAAGCCTGGGCGGTTAACAACCTGGTGCCCTATTGGTTTACCCTTTACCTGAAGCCCCTGCGTAAAATCGGCCAGTACTTTCTGCGGGAATGACCCAGGTCTGCAAGGGTTCTTTCGCCCAAAGTCTGATGGGCAATCCCGCTGAGGACTGGATTCTTATTTAAATCATGGGAAGAGATTTCCATCATATTTAATGTCATTTTTTAATAATCGCATCAAATGCAAAAAGTAGCTTTAGTCACCGGCATTACCGGCCAGGATGGCGCCTACCTTACAGAACTTTTGTTGAGCAAAGGGTATATCGTACACGGGATCAAGCGAAGGAGTTCCCTGTTTAATACGGAAAGGATCGATCACCTGTACCAGGATCCGCATGAGAAGAATGTCCGTATGCATTTGCATTACGGGGACCTGACGGACAGCACCAACCTGATACGGATCATCCAGGAGACACAGCCGGACGAGATTTACAACCTGGCGGCCATGAGCCATGTACACGTCAGCTTCGAAACGCCGGAGTATACCGCCAACGCGGATGGCATCGGCACCCTGCGCATCCTGGAAGCCGTCCGACTGCTCGGGCTCACGCACAAAACCAAAGTATACCAGGCTTCCACATCGGAGCTCTATGGTCTTGTGCAGGCAGTGCCGCAAAGCGAAACGACGCCTTTTTATCCGCGATCGCCCTATGCAGTGGCGAAATTATACGCGTATTGGATCACCGTGAACTATCGTGAAGCATACAATATGTTTGCCGTCAATGGCATTCTCTTCAACCACGAATCCCCCTTGCGCGGCGAAACCTTCGTCACCCGTAAAATCACCCGGGGCGTTGCCAAAATCGCCCTCGGTATGCAGGACAAAGTCTTCCTTGGAAACCTGGACGCAAAACGCGACTGGGGTCATGCAAAAGATTATGTGGAAGGCATGTGGCGAATCCTGCAGCATGATACCCCGGAGGATTTCGTACTCGCAACCGGCGTTACCACCACGGTGCGTGATTTCGTGCGCATGGCTTTCAGCGAAGCCGGCATCGTGATCGAGTTCACGGGCAAAGAAGAAAATGAAAAAGCCCGCGTGGTCAGTTGCAGCCATCCTGAATACCAGCTCCCCGAAGGCAAGGAAGTGGTGGCCGTGGATCCCAAATACTATCGCCCAACCGAAGTGGACCTGCTCATCGGGGATCCTTCCAAGGCGATGAACAAGCTGGGCTGGAAGCCAAAGTACGACCTGCCCGCGTTGGTGGCCGAAATGGTGGGTGCCGACCTTGAACTATTCCGCCGGGAAAAACTGCTGAAGGATTCGGGGTATTCGATCAGGAATCAGTATGAGTAGTTCATGGTTCATAGTTCATAGTTCATGGAAATCAAATTGAATGGCTCGCAATAAAATACCAATAACGTCCATGAACCATGAACTATGAACTATGAACCATGAACTGTAATCCATGATCCACCAACCATACCAACACCACACAAATGAACAAATCCAGTAAAATATACATCGCCGGCCACCGGGGAATGGTGGGATCGGCCATTGGCAGGAGGCTCCGGGCAGAGGGCTTCAGCAATTTCGTGGAGCGGACTTCATCGGAATTGGACCTTCGTAACCAGCAGGCCGTTGCTGATTTTTTTGCCGCCGAGAAGCCGGACTATGTATTTCTCGCCGCGGCCAAAGTGGGTGGTATACAGGCCAACAATATATTTCGCGGTGAATTCCTGTATGACAACCTGATGATCCAAAACAATATCATCCACCATGCTTACCTCCATGGTGTGAAGAAACTCATGTTCCTTGGTTCTTCCTGCATATATCCCAAAATGGCCCCCCAGCCATTAAAGGAGGATTACCTGCTCACCGGTCTCCTGGAGCCAACCAATGAACCATACGCCATCGCCAAGATCGCCGGCATCAAGCTCTGCGACGCGTATCGCGCGCAATACGGTTGTAACTATATCTCCGTCATGCCCACGAACCTTTATGGGCCGAACGATAATTATGACCTGGACAATTCCCATGTCCTGCCAGCACTCATACGCAAGTTTCATGAAGCCAAATTATCCGGCGCCCCTTCCGTTACCCTTTGGGGTACGGGAAAGCCCAGGCGCGAATTCCTGCATGCAGACGACCTGGCAGATGCCTGTGTATACCTCATGCAGCAGTATAACGAGCCGGGTCTTGTCAATATCGGTACCGGCGAAGACCTCGAAATCGGGGAACTCGCCATGCTGATCAGCCGGATAGTTGGCTACCAGGGCGAAATCATCCATGACCTTGGCAAACCCGACGGGACGCCGAGAAAGTTGATGGATGTCTCCAAGTTGCATAGCTTTGGTTGGAAGCACAGGATTTCACTCGAAGAGGGGATCCGGATGGTGTATGCGGAATATGCAAGCCGCTTCGGCGCTTGATCCGTAAAGCCGCTTCGATCCTGGTCCGTAAAGTCGCATCGAGCCTGGTCGGGCAAGCAGTTTAGGCCAGTCACCCCAGGCTGTTTCCACCAACTATGAACCATGAACTATGAACCGTGAACTGTGAACTATGAACCCTGATCTAATCCATGTTTAGCTTCTTTAAAAGAAAAGCCTCCCCGGGTTTCCCGTTTTCCCGACTCGAAACCGACATGCATTCCCATTTGCTGCCGGGGATCGATGATGGAAGCCCGGATATTCAAACATCCATCGAACTGATTAGTGGATTGGAGGACCTGGGGTATAAGAAATTCATCGCCACTCCACACGCGATGGAAGACCTGTATCCAAACAACCGGGCAAGCATCCAGGCGGCTTTCATGACCCTAAATGATGAACTGACCATCAACAGGCCGGAAACGCGGATACGGTTTGCCGCTGAGTATATGCTTGATGCCAACATTGAGAACCTGCTGGAAAAAAAAGAACCGCTGCTGACCATTAAAGATAACTGGGTGCTGGTCGAAATTTCTTTCGCCAGCCCGCCGATGTATTTAAAGGAAGCTTTTTTCAACCTCCAGATGCAGGGCTACCAGCCCATCCTGGCTCACCCCGAGCGATACGGGTACTATCACCAGCAGCCAAAGATGTATGGGTTGATCAAATCCATGGGCTGCCTTTTCCAGGCCAATCTCCTTTCCTTCAGCGGCTACTACGGGTCATCCGTAAAACAGACGGCAGAATACCTTGCACAACAAGGCCTGATCGACTTGCTGGGCACCGATCTCCACCACCAGCGCCACCTGGACAGTCTTCGGGAGCTACCCTTTACTCCTGTCCTGGCATCCCTTCTCGATGAAAAGGGGGTACTCAACCATCTCCTGTAGCCCTCCCAGCCCTCCACTCCCCCAGTCCTTATTCCACGGAGTTATATGTTGAATTTCCAGGTGTGGATTAATAAACAATATCCTGGGATGCCTGTTATAGGATATTATGAACGCATTTACCATTAAGGACCTTGAGAACCTAACGGGTATCAAAGCCCATACCATCAGGATATGGGAACAGCGTTACTCCTTTCTCAAGCCACAGCGGACCGATACGAATATCCGGTATTACAACAATGAGGAACTGAAGAAGATCCTCAACATCGCATTGCTCAACAAGTACGGGTATAAGATTTCCCATATCGATCGAATGACCGAAGTGGAGATTAACGACAAGATCCTGACCCTGAACAATGCACAGGCCCAGCAGGAAAGGGTGATCAATGACCTGATCCAGTTTATGATCGACATGGACCTGCATCGGTTTGAGGCCGTACTGGATGACTATATCCGGGTAAAGGGAATTGAAAAATGCATCAACCACATCATTTTCCCCTTCATGGAAAGGATTGGCGTGCTCTGGATTACCGGTCACATCAATCCCGCCCAGGAACACCTGGTCTCCAATATCATTCGCCAGAAACTGATCGTGGGCACCGAGATGGTAGTGTCCCATATCCAGGTCAACAAGACAGGGCTGTTATTTCTGCCGGAAGGCGAGTTTCATGAACTCGGATTGCTTTTCATCAACTACCTGCTGAAAAGCAGGGGCGTAAAAGTTCTTTACCTGGGCGCCAATGTACCGATTGATGATATTGAATATGTAATCAATATCAAGAAGCCGGATTTCCTGTATACCCACCTGACTTCCGTGTCCCACGGGTTTAATTTCGAACGCTTTATGGCCCAGGCTACGCGGAAATTCGGGAATACGACTTTCATCATATCCGGCAGGCTGGCCAGTGCGTTTGAGAAGAAAATCCCTCCAAAAGTTAATTTTAAAAGGTCGCTGCAAGAAGTGACGGAGTTCATTTCCACGATCTGACCTTTTTTTGGGCGAAATATTTACTTAAAGGGCTGAATTTCAGCCCTTTATTTTTTAATTAATGGTACAACTTTTAAGAATAACAATGTTTAAGTATTTAACAAATAAATTCCACAGATTTAAGTGTTGGTATGATATTTCTGTTTAAATTTGACAAATCAATATTTAAACAATTTTTTTATGGCAAGCAGGGAATTCAATCAGATGCTGTTGGAAAACACAGACTTTCTCAAGCCATTTGCTGTGACACTCACAAAGGATCACGAGGCGGCGAAGGATCTCCTGCAGGAAACGATGTACCGTGCCCTGGCCAACCAGGAGAAGTATAGTGTGGGTACAAATATTAAGGCATGGCTCTACACCATCATGCGTAATATTTTCATCAATAATTACCGTCGTAAATCAAAGCAGAATACCATTTTCGACAATTCATCCAATGACTTCCTGCTGAACTACAACCAGCACACCATTGATAATGGTGCAGAAAGCAATTTGCGGATGAAAGACATCTTCGCGGCTTTGCACAACCTTCCTGATATTTTCAAGCAGCCGTTCATGCTGTATTTCGAGGGGTATAAATATCACGAGATCGCGGACGCGCTGCAGGAGCCGCTGGGCACCATCAAGAGCCGCATCCACTTTGCACGTCGCCTGCTCAAAGAAGAGATCAGCAAATTCTAAACAACAACCGTCAGCACGAATCCCGGGGAACTTATATTGCTTACATTTAGGGTAATACATCCGCTGCATGCCTAAGAAAGTTATTGTTATCGGAGCGGGTTTTGCCGGCCTGTCCGCCGCTGCATTTATGGCCCGGGCCGGATGGGACGTGACGGTACTGGAAAAACATCCCATCCCCGGTGGCAGGGCGAGGCAGATGGTATCGGATGGATTCACGTTCGACATGGGGCCCAGCTGGTACTGGATGCCTGATGTTTTCGAGCGATTCTTCGCCAGTTTCGGTAAAAAGGTTTCCGATTATTATGAACTGATCCGGCTTGATCCGTCTTACCGTATTTACTGGTCGGATGGACCCATGGATATTCCCGCCTCGTATGACGAGCTTTCCAAATTGTTTGAATCCCTGGAGCCTGGCTCCTCCGCGAAACTGGACCAGTTCATGGAAGAAGCCGCCTACAAATACAAAGTGGGCATCAACAAACTGGTGTTTAAACCGGGGCAGTCGCTCTCAGAATTTTTAGATGCGGACCTGTTGAAGGGATTATTCCGGCTGGATGTGTTTAATTCCATGAAGAGCCATGTCAACAAGCATTTTAGGAATCCTAAGATCCGCCAGTTGATGGAGTTTCCTGTGCTATTCCTGGGGGCTTTGCCGGAAGACACACCCGCCCTGTACAGCCTGATGAATTATGCCGATATCAAGCTCGGCACCTGGTTCCCCAAGGGTGGTATGTTTGAGATTGTTAAAGGCATGCACAGACTGGCGGAAGAACAGGGCGCGAAATTCCTGTTCAACCAGGATGTAACGGAAATCCGGATCGATCGCTCCTCAGCCCGTACCCTGATAACAAGAGACGGGCAGTCGTACGAAGCAGATGTGGTGATCGGCGGCGCAGACTACCATTTTATCGAAACCAGCCTCCTCGCCCCCGAATACAGGAGTTATTCTGACCAGTGGTGGGATAAGAAACTCATGGCACCGGGTTCCCTGATATACTATGTGGGACTGAATACGCGGGTGCCCGGGCTCCTGCATCATACGCTTTTCTTTGATGTTCCCTTTGATAACCATGCAAGGGATATTTACACTACAAAACAATGGCCTGAACAGCCGCTGTTCTACCTGAGCGCGTCATCTGTAACGGACGCCTCCCAGGCCCCTCCCGGTGGCGAGAATCTTTTTTTCCTGATCCCGCTGGCGGCCGGTCTTGAGGGCGATACCGAAGAAACGCGTGAGAAATACTTCCAGCTGATGGCAAGCCGCATGGAAAAGCTCACAGGGATGGATATAAGACCCCACGTGGTTTTCAAGAAGTCTTATGCCCACCGGGATTTCCAGCAGGATTACAACGCTTTCAAAGGCAATGCCTATGGCCTTGCCAACACCCTGATGCAAACGGCTATTCTCAAACCGAGCTGCCGGAGCCGCAAAGTGAAGAACCTGTTTTATACCGGTCAGCTTACGGTGCCCGGTCCAGGGGTGCCACCCAGTCTCATCAGCGGCGAAGTGGTGGCCGGACAGGTGATGAAATACTTTTCCTGATCGCTCTGGAAGCGGTATTGTTGTTTACAGTGTGAACCGATTTTGTTTTTGATTGTTTAACTTAGCCAAGGTAAAACCGGGTTCGGATGATACAGGTATTTCATGAAGTCTGCCAGGCTTGCAGCCAAATCACGACGGAGCGCTACAGCACTTCATTCAGCAGTGCCATACGCCTGTTGAACAAGGAAATCCAGACCCCGATTTATAATATTTATGGATTCGTCCGGTTTGCGGATGAAATCGTGGATACTTTCCACGAACAGGATAAGGAATTCCTGTTGGCCCGGTTCAAGGAAGAAACATACGATGCGATCAGGCGCCGCATCAGCCTGAATCCGATCCTGCATAGTTTCCAACTGACCGTTAACCAGTATAATATTGACCATGACCTGATTGAAGCTTTTTTTCGGAGCATGGAGTATGACCTGGACAAGACCGCCTATGACCAGATCGGGTATG
>JALOMP010000064.1 GCA_025455365.1 Chitinophagaceae bacterium
GGCATATTCGTAGCCTGCAAGACCCAGATTCCTTTGTGGTTCCGCTGCAAAACCCCCATGCTTTTCCGCCCGGTTTTTACAAACTCTTCTTCGATCATGGTACCAAGACGGACACTGTTCTTGAAAAATTTTTGCGACCATAACCTTGCCATGATGACGGCTTCCGGGCTTTGCGGATCGGGCACATCGATCACTTCCGCTTCGGATTCGTACCGCTCTTCCTTCAGCAACCCACTGGCTTTTTCATCGGCCCGGTCGGCCGCAAAGACATAAGTGGACGTTCCGTGCATCGGGTTGGGGGTAGACCAGTACCGGTAGACCGGTTCTTTTCTGGTGTATTTTTTCCGGCTCTTTCCCTTGCCTTTATAATACGTAACCGTTTTGTACTTGAGGAGTTCCTTGTGCCTGATATCCGGGGCGGCATTGACGTGCACACATACGAATAAGTCGCCTTTCTGCTGGTTCGCGATATCCGCCTTTTCCCGAACATTGTGAAAAATGTCCGTCCGGCGCGTCATCACGATCCGCGTGTCCGGGAGCTCGCTTTTCAGGATTTCCTCGAGTTTAAGGGATAGTTGAAGGGTGATCTGGGCTTCCGTGGAATATTTACCCCGGGCACCCTGGTCGGTACCGCCATGCCCGGCGTCTACAATGATGGTATTTATTCGGGATCCGCTGCGTGTGGACTGTGCCTGGAGGGTAAGGCCGGCAAACAGGGTTTGGGCAAAGGATATGATTGCAATCAAAAAGATACGGTGCATCCTGAATTACAACGTTTAATGGGTTAGTTTAAATGTTGAATCTTCACAAATTCTTACGAGTAATATATCTATTTTTGCCCGCCTGCTATGACGAACAATCGACGCGAAGTTAGCCTAAAATATCATTCCCGCCGATACTTCAGGTTATTGGTTCTGACCATTTTAACGCTTTCTGTAGCAGCAGGCGCCCCACGCAGGACGATAATTCACAAAGCTTTAACGATAACGGCGACGGATACGCTGCCGAAACCGGGCATCCGTGCGTTCGGGGATTCACTTCGCGCGAGCGTGAGGGACAGCATCCCGCTTACAACCGACAGTTCTGCCGTTCGAAACCGCATTGATACCTTCCGGATCCGGTTGTCTCCGGATACCCTGGGTGCACCCGTTGAGTACAAAGCCTCAGATTCCATGGTACTCGAAGTGGATACGAAAAGAATATTGCTGTATGGTAAAACCGAAGTCAAGTATACTGATGTGACCCTGACAGCGCCTACCCTGGTATTCGACCAGCAGAGCCAGGTGGTTACGGCGCGGATGGGAAGGGACAGCACCGGAAACGTTACGGGACTGGCAAAATTGGTACAAGCGAACACCACTACTGTGAGCGACAGTATCCGGTTCAATTTTAAAAGCCAGAAGGGCCTTACCTACAGTTCTTTTTTCCAGCAGGACGAGATCTACAATTTCGCAGAAAAGGTTAAGAAGGTGGATGCCCAGACCTTTTACGCTGCCCGTGGCCGTTTCACTACCTGCAACCTGGATACGCCACATTTCGCTTTTCGTTTTGGGAAAGCCAAATTCGTCAACCAGAAGGTTGCGGTGACGGGACCCGTACACCCGGAGTTCGAGGATGTGCCGGTACC
This sequence comes from Chitinophagaceae bacterium, assembly GCA_025455365.1. Taxonomy (GTDB): domain Bacteria; phylum Bacteroidota; class Bacteroidia; order Chitinophagales; family Chitinophagaceae; genus Pollutibacter. The sequence continues at coordinate 1,628 of JALOMP010000064.1, forward strand.
CCTTTGGCTTCCATTTGGCATTTTCCCCCTGCAAAGCGGTCGACACTCGGGCTTCATCCCGCCCCAGTTCACCGTTACAGAACAGTTCGGCATCGGGCTTGAAGGCCTGGGGTATTACAAAGTGATCAACGACTACCTCGATGCCAAGTTCTGGGCGGATGTTTATTCCTATGGAAGCTACCGGCTCAACCTGTCGCCCACTTACCGGAAGCGTTACCGCTATAACGGCAGTTTCAACCTCAGTTACCAGAATACGAAATTTGCTTTTAAGGGCGATCCGGATTATTCCCAGACCAAGAGTTTCTTTGTAACATGGAACCATTCCATGGACAGCAAAGCCAGGCCCGGTGTTACGTTCAACGCCAGCGTAAATGCGGGCAGCAGCAAATATCTCTCCCTGGTACCCAATGGGGCCCTCGTTAACCCGGGTACGGTAAGTTCGGGCGCCTCCTACCTGCAACCCATCAACTTCACCAACCAGTTGCAATCGTCCATTTCATACCAGAAATCATGGGCGGGAAAGCCATTCAACCTCTCCGTGAACCTAAACCACAACCAGAATACAACAACCCGACTGGTAAACCTGAACCTGCCGGATATCGCCTTTGTGGTGAATACGGTCTATCCTTTCCAGCCCAAGGATTTTGTGGGTGCGGGCAAATGGTACCACAAGCTGGGTATCGGCTACAATACCAATTTCAAGGGGCAGACTTCATTTTATGACACGGCCTTTAATTTCCGGCAGATCATCGATACATTCCAATGGGGAGCCGCCCATGACATTCCCATTATCCTGAGCCTGCCCGCACTCGGTCCTTTACAGGTTGCCCCGAACTTTACGTACCGGGAACGATGGTACGCACAGAAATTCATCCGCAGCTGGAACGCCGCGGAGGAGAAGGTGGACACATCCATCCAGAAAGGTTTTTTTACGGCGAGGGAAATGACCGTAGGCTTATCCGTTAGTACGGCCTTATTTGGTACCTACCAATCCAAAAAAAAGGAGGCCCGCGTGCAGGCGATCCGCCACGTCATGCGTCCTACTTTTGGCTTCAACTACAAGCCGGACCTGATGGAACCCTATTATTATAAGACCCAGGTGGATACCTTCGGCAATGAAATCCAGTTTTCCGTGTTCGATGGCGCCATCTTCCAGCCTTTTTCTCCGGGTCAAACGGGAGGCATCAGTTTCGGCCTGGACAATAACCTGGAAATGAAAGTAAGGTCAAAAAATGACACCAGTAACGGGGGAATTCAGAAAGTGAAAATCCTCGAAGGTTTCGGCATCACCGGCGGATACAATTTCCTTGCAGATTCGTTCAAACTGTCCACATTCAACCTATACGCCCGGAGCATGCTTTTTGAAAAAATCAATATTACCGCCAACGCAACGTTGAACCCCTATAAAACCAATCCGCTCACGGGCAGGCCAATCGATGAATACGCCTGGGAAGGGGGCGATTTCTCCCTGGGACGAATATCCAGCGGGGGTGTTAATATTTCCACCACGCTGCAAAGCAAGAAGAAGAATGACGACAAAGAATCGCTCCGTGAAAACCTGGAAAAGAACCAGGATAACCTGACCCCGGACCAGGTGATGCAGCAACTGGACTATGTGCGCCGCAATCCCGCGGAGTTTACAGATTTCAATATTCCATGGTCATTGAACCTCGGTTTTAACCTCAGCTTCTCCAGCGTGCTGCAACCGAATTACTCCTTTAAGACAGAACTGTCATCGAGTTTTAATTTTAGCGGCGATTTCAATATATCGCCCAAATGGAAAGTGGGGGCCACCGGCTTTTACGATCTCCGGACCAGTAAAATCCAATCGCTCACCACGTTTATCACGAGAGACCTTCACTGTTGGCAGATGTCCATCAATATCACGCCGGTGGGACTGTACCGGTTTTTCAATATTTCCATCAATCCTAAGTCAGGCCTGCTCCGCGATTTACGCATCAACCGCACACGCTACTTCTATTCAAACTGATCAACGGAAATCTTTTTCCCGAAGGGCGTAGTATTCCCACATGATATGAAAAACCCGGTTCATCAGTTCGCGGGATGTCTCTCCGGGGTAAGCTGAGACGGGATCGAGGAAATGCATTTCAAGCCTGCCTGGTCTGAAATAGTATTTGCGATTGTTCGGCAACATACGCGCCGTGCCGAAAATAATGCAGGGCATGATCGGTTTGCCCGTATCGAGTGCCAGTTTGAATGCCCCCTCATGGAATTCCTTGAGTGGTTTGCCGGTTTTGTTACGGGTCCCTTCGGGATAGATGCACATATGCATGCCGCTTGCCAGCACCTCCTTCATTTTCTGGTAGCTGTCGCGCCGGCTTTGGTCGCTTTTCCGGTCAACGAGGATCGATCCCCGTTTATAAATGATATTGAAAATGGGAATTTTCGCCATTTCCGCTTTAGCGATGGTTTTGTTGGCGCCCGGTATGCCCGGGCTGGTTAGTGGCACGTCCATCAGGGAATTATGGTTGGATACCACGATGTAGTTTTCGCCCGGCTTGAATTTGTCTTTGCCGAGGATTCGCAGTCGAATGCCGGAGAGGAAAAAAAAGACAGACATCCACATCCGTGCGATCTTTATCAGAGCCGCCGTTCGCGCCGGCTCCGGCCTGAACCCGGACAGCCATATCGGGAACAGGAATACCAACATCGTCAGGATAAACATCAGTGCGGCCCATATAGTACCCAAAAATCCAAGGATGGAGTCCATGTAGTGTTATGGTTGATTATCGGTTAACTGCCAGTTGATCGGATCGATGCCGTTCTTCGCCAGGTATTCATTCGCCCTGGAAAAATGCCGGCAGCCAAAAAATCCTTTGTCCGCGGAAAATGGCGAAGGGTGGGCCGCTTTCAGCACCAGGTGCTTCCCGCCGTTGATCAGTACCTGCTTTTCCTGGGCGAATTTACCCCAAAGGAGGAAGACGAGGTGTTCTTTCTTATCCGAAAGCAACTTGATTACGGCATCCGTAAATCGCATCCAGCCGATGCCCGCGTGACTCAGTGGTTCATTGGCCCGCACGGTCAATGCGGCATTCAGGAGGAGCACGCCCTGTTTGGCCCAGTAGGTCAGGTTCCCATATCCCACGGGCATGTCAACCCCAAGGTCTGCCCGTATCTCCTTGAAAATATTCACCAGTGAGGGCGGCGGTTTAATGCCTTCCGGTACAGAGAAGCTAAGACCATGGGCCTGACCCGGACCGTGATAGGGATCCTGCCCAAGTATGACGAGTTTAACCGCATGAAAAGGGGTTGTATTGAAGGCGTTAAAGATCAGCGATCCGGGCGGGTAGATGACTTTGCCCGACTTCTTTTCATTTTTGAGGAACTCCACGATATCCCTGAAATAATCCTGCCTGAACTCATCCTTCAATGCCAGCTTCCAGCCTTCTTCAATGTGTACATCCATGAACCAGTCCTGTTTTCAGCGCAAGCTAAAATAATTTATCTTTGCGGGCGTGCGTGCCCATCTGGCATGCACGGGGATGATTCATCCACCGGTCCGGTAGCTCAGTTGGATAGAGCGGCAGCCTTCTAAGCTGTAGGTCATTGGTTCGAATCCAATCCGGATCACCTCTTTGATTCCCCCCATTGTTATGTACGGTTTTCCTGCCTGGTGAGTTTACCATAAGAAAGCCATATATTCGCATCTCACATCATTCTTAGCATATGAATATCTGCTGGTAAAGAGGGCCCTGGCCGGTTGGTTTAACCCTCTCATCGAACAACCAATCCATCCCAATCGGGGTGATTCTCTTTTACCTGTAATCCTATTCAAATGCGACCATCAATACCCGCCGCGGGAAAATTTTCATCCTTTTATAACCTCATCCTTCAATCGCTCCGCGGGGAGGAAACCGACTATACACAGGGCAGTATCAGGCGTGCCGTGATCCTGCTGGCCATTCCCATGATGCTGGAAATGATCATGGAGAGTGTTTTTGCCGTTGTAGATATTTTCTTTGTCAGCCACCTGGGCAAGCATGCAACTTCCACCGTAGGGCTCACGGAGTCCGTGATAACCATTGTCTATTCGCTGGCCATTGGCATCAGCATGGCTGCCACGGCCGTAGTAGCGCGACGGGTAGGCGAAAAAGATTACGCGGCAGCCAACCGGGCGGGCATGCAGGCCATCATCCTGGCCATCGCCCTAACGGCAGTGATCAGCGTCACCGGGTTCTTATTCGCGGAAGAAATCCTGGAACTGATGGGGGCTGAACCGGAAACGATCCGTGAGGGGAAAAACTATACCCGCGTGTTGTTCGGTGGCAGCGTTGTGATCATGCTGCTATTCCTCATCAATGGCATTTTCCGCGGAGCGGGCAATGCGATGATGGCGATGAAAAGCCTCTGGGTGGCCAATATCTGCAATATCATTCTTTGCCCCTTGCTGATTCGCGGCCTCGGTCCGATACCGGCCTTCGGGGTCACCGGTGCTGCCATGGCCACCACCATCGGAAGGGGCGTAGGCGTGGGTTACCAACTGTATCATCTCAACAAGGGCAAGGGAATCATCCGGATCAACTGGAGGCACCTGGAGCCGGCCTGGGATATCATCCGTTCGCTGGTAAAAATTGCATGGCCGGCTACGCTGCAGTTCCTGATCGGATCCGGAAGCTGGATTGTCCTGGCCAGTCTCGTGGTACACACAGGACACAGTGAAGCTTCGGCCGGGTACCAGATTGCCATACGCATCGTTATGTTCTTTATCCTTCCTGCCTGGGGCCTCAGCAACGCGGCGGCTACCCTGGTGGGTCAAAACCTAGGCGCCGGGAATCCCCAGCGGGCCGTTGCGTCCGTTATGAAGACCGTGAAATACAATGCACTCTTCATGGGCCTGGTATCCATTGTATTCCTGGCTTTTGCGGAATGGATCATTGCCTTCTTCACGCGAGACCCAGTGGTATCGCGATATGCCGTACAGGCTATGCGCATTATGAGCACGGGTTACATTTTCTATGGTATCGGGATGGTGATGGCAAATGCCCTCAACGGTGCGGGAGATACACGAACGCCCACCATTATAAATCTCTTTGGCTTCTGGGCATTCCAGGTTCCACTGGCATGGTTGTTGGCCAAAACATTCGGATGGGGACCAATAGGCGTATTCTGGGCAATTCCCATCGCGGAGACAGCCATCAGTATGGCTTCCTGGGTGATGTTTAGGAAAGGGAAGTGGAAGACAATTAAGGTTTAGTTCATGGTTCATCGTTCATGGTTCATAGTAAACGGTACTACAAAAAAACCACGAACCATGAACGATGAACCATGAACTAAAAGGCCGACAACTTCTCAAACACCCGCTCGTATTCCGCTTCTGCCTTTCCGATGGCCTGGTTGATCTCGGCGTACTTTTTCTCCGTTTCCTGGAACAGGTTGACGTTGGAGTACACTTCGGGTTCTGCCAGCCTGTCTTCCAGCAATTTCTTTTCTTCCTGCATGGAAGAGATGGAAGTTTCCAGTTCCTCGAATCGTCTCTGTAGCTTGCGTTGTTCTTTTTGCTTTTCCTTGTCGATCGGCTGCGGCTTTATCGACGGTGGCGCCGGTTCTTTGACGGGCGCGGGCTTCTCCGCTTTTTTGGCGGATGGATTGCCTGCATTTTCCTTCGCCGCCTTCTGTTCGGAGGCCTCCTTTTTCTGCATGCGTTCATTCCATTCAACCCATTCCTGGTATCCGCCTTTGAACTCCTTGATCTTGCCGTCCACAATCTCCCAGATCTTATTGGCGGTTTTGGAAATGAAGTAGCGGTCGTGGCTTACCAGGATAAAGCTGCCTTCATATTTAGCCAGCGCTTCGATAAGCAGGTCCACGGAATGCATATCCAGGTGGTTGGTCGGTTCATCGAGCAGCAGGAAGTTTGCCTTGCTGATAATCGTCTTGGCCAACGCAACCCTTGCTTTTTCGCCTCCGCTCAGTACACGGATCTTTTTGTCAACGTCATCACCCCCAAACAGGAAACAACCCAGGAGTGTGCGCAGTTCCAGTTCGGTCTTCTGGCTGCCGGCCTGTGCCATTTCCTCCAGGATGGTGTTGCCCAGGTGAAGTGCTTCCAACTGGTGTTGGGCGTAGAAACTCTGCTCCACATTATGTCCCGGGATTCTTTCTCCTGCGATCGATTCCTGGCCAGCTACAATCCTTAATAAGGTCGACTTGCCCTTTCCATTCGCCCCGATGAGCGCGATTTTATCGCCCCTTTCTATTTCAGCATCCGCATGGTCCAGGATAGTCAGGGCACCATATGATTTGCTTACATGTTTCAGGGTATTGATGATCTTTCCGGGTGTTTTGTCCACCCTGAAATTAATTTTAATGGAAGGCCTTTCGATGCCACTCTCTTCGATCCTGTCCAGCTTTTCCAGTCGCTTCATGATGCTTTGTGCCTGGGCGGCCTTGGAGGCCTTGGAACGGAAGCGTTCTATGAATCTTTCCTGCTGCCGGATATAGTCCTGCTGGTTCTCGTATGCCCTTTGCTGCATTTCCATGCGGAGTTCCTTCTCCTGCTGGTAATAACTGTAATTGCCTGCATAGAAATGCAGTTGTTCCTGGTATAATTCCACGATTTTAGTGACCATGCGGTCCAGGAAAAACTTATCGTGGCTTACGATCACCACTGCTCCCTGGTAATGCACCAGGTATTTTTCCAGCCATTCAATGGAGGGCAGGTCCAGGTGGTTCGTAGGCTCGTCGAGCAGGAGCAGGTCCGGCTGCTGCAGGATCATCTTGGCCAGCAATACCCGCATTCGCCAGCCACCACTGAATTCGCGGTAAGGGCGTTGAAGATCGCTGTTGGAAAATCCCAGGCCCTGGAGTACTTCTTCGGTCCGGTGATGGATCGTGTAGCCGCCAAGGGTATCCATCTCATGAAGCTTGTCTGTATAGGATTCCAGTTTTTTCTCGTCGTACTCATGTTCAAGTTCCCTGCCCAGGATTTCGATGTCATGCTCCAGTTGGAGGATTTTTTCAAAAGCCCCGAGTGCCACCTGGAGAATGGACGAATCCGTATCAAAACTCAGCAGGTCCTGGTGCAGGTAACCGATCGTGGTGCTGCGGCTCCTTTCCACGGTGCCCGAAGAAGGGGCATAGTCGCCCGCCAGCAGTTTCAACAGGGTCGATTTACCGGTTCCGTTATAACCAATGAGCCCGATACGCTCATTCGGCTGAATATGCCATGTGGCGTCCTCCACGATGGTCCTCGCTCCGAATTCAAAAGTTACGTTCTGCAATCCTGCCAGCATAGTCTACAGGCTTTTTGAAGCCGGCGCAAAGGTAATACAAAGCGACCGTCGGGATAAATGGGTTAAATTTGCCGGAAAATAATGACATGCGCCTGTTCATCGTAGTGATTTTTCTGATGTCCGTTGCCGCCTGCAACAGCCGCCAGGCCCCTGAACCCCAATCCGTTGCCCCGAAAGCAGTCACCCTCGTTTCGGATTCCGCGGAATGGTCGGCAACCGACCGGCAGCTCAACCCTCTCGTCAATGCGTATTTTGACCTGAAGGATGCGCTGGTTGAATGGGATACCATGGCATCGGACGCGGCGGCGAAAAAGCTTAAAGCCTCCGGCGAAACCCTGGTCAGTGATTCAGGCATTGCCCTGGATATCCGGCAACACATCAGTTCGATCAGCGCGGAAGCGGAAGGATTCCTGGGCGAAACGGATATCACCGAAAAGAGACGGGCTTTCAGCATGATGGGACAGCACCTGCTGCCATTGCTTAAAGCGGTTTCTTTCCGTGCGCAGCCGGTGTACCAGCAGGTCTGCCCCATGGCATTCAATGATAATGAGACAGCATACTGGCTCAGCAACCAGCGCGAAATCATGAACCCATACCTGGGTAAGAAACATCCCAAATACGCTTCCGGCATGCTGCATTGCGGCGAGTTGTCGGATTCCTTGTTTATACGTCCATAACGGAGGATGAACTTTCCTTCCGCAAGCCTGTTAAAGGGCAGTTTCCTGCATGAAAAAGACCTGTTTATTCATCATTCTCCTCCTGGCATGCCAAAGCATGCGTGCCCAGTCTCGCTACACCTTAAGCGGGTACATCCGGGACTCTCTGAGCCAGGAGTCGCTGATCGGGGCAACCGTCACCGTGGTGGGGCAGGGCAGGGGTGTCAGCAGCAACGCCTATGGATTCTATTCGATTACCCTGCCCGAAGGGGAATACCGGTTTGCGGTTTCCTTCGTGGGGTACCTGCCGTTTGAACTCACGCTGCAACTGAACGGGAATACCGATCGGAACATTTCCCTGTTACCCAAGTCGAGCCTTTCCCAGGAAATCGTCATTGCGTCCCGCAGGCGGGATGCCAATGTGAAAAATGCACAGATGGGTCAGATCGACCTTTCCATGAACAAGATCAAGTCCCTGCCAGTGATTTTCGGGGAAGTTGATCCATTGAAAACGCTCCAGTTGATGCCTGGCATCACCAATGCGGGGGAGGGCAACAGCGGGCTCTATGTCCGGGGAGGCGGACCGGACCAAAACCTCATCATGCTGGATGATGCCGTGGTGTATAATACGGGACACCTTTTTGGTTTTTTTTCCATTTTTAATGGCGATGCGATCAAGAATACGACCCTTATCAAGGGAGGGATGCCCGCACAATACGGGGGAAGGCTATCCTCCGTGCTGGACATCAGTATGAAGGACGGCAACATGAAAGAATTCCAGGTAGAAGGAGGTATCGGCACCATCGCATCGCGGGTTTCCGTGGCATCAAGAATCTGGAGATGACGCTTCCCCGCGTGGTTGTCCTCATTGGCCCAAACAACTCCGGCAAGACCACTTTGCTCAGGGCGATGCAACTAGCGCTTGGTGACTATTCCCGCTTCTTGTGCGACGAAGATATCCATATCGAAACCGGTGCTGAGCCCACTAAGGTGGTTCTTGTCGATCTTCGAATCGTGCCAGTCGATGACAATGGCAATCGGATCACGAAATTTGGTGATGATTGGGCTGTTGAGTTTGGCGATAAAATCAAGGCGGAAGCTGACGGTCATCAATTTGTGGCACTACGAACTCGTAGTATACCGAACCCGATCAAAGGCGGCTTCGACACAGCTCGTTACACACTCGAACGATGGCCGGATTATTCGGCATGGTCCAGTGAGAAGATCAAGGAAACGAAATATATGACACGATTCGATAGTATGCCTTTCATAACTGTCGAGGC
>JALOMP010000345.1 GCA_025455365.1 Chitinophagaceae bacterium
TTCTCTTATTGCATCCAATATTTCCGCTGAACAGTTTATCGGCATGAGCGGCGAAGGATTTTTTGTAGGCGCAGCCGTGAGTGCCTATGAGTGGATAGCAGCCCTGGCGCTGATCATCATCGCCATCTGGTTCATGCCTGTGTATATCAAGAATAAGATTTACACCATGCCGCAGTTCCTGAAAACGCGGTATAATGAAACGGTGGCCCTGATCATGGCCATATTCTGGCTCTTCCTGTACATATTCGTCAACCTTACTTCCATTCTCTACCTCGGCGCCGTAGCCATCAATGGCTTGCTTGGCGGTGCGTACCTGCATCTCATCATGGTGGTGCTGATGGTGTTTGCCCTGGTGATCACCCTGGGTGGGATGAAAGTAATCGGGTACACCGACGTCATCCAGGTAGCCGTGCTGATCATTGGCGGCCTGGCAACCATCTACCTCGCGCTGACGATTGTGAGTGAAAAATTTGGGCTCGGCAGCAACGCGCTTGCGGGTTTCCATACGCTGCTAAAAGAAGCGCCGGACCATTTCCGCATGATTGTCCCCAAGCCCACACAGCATTCGGCTACCATCGGCGAGCCTGAAAACCTGGCCATCCAGAAATATGTGGTGCTGCCAGGCCTGGCCATGTATTTTGCGGGACAGTGGATCGTAAACCTCAACTACTGGGGTTGCAACCAGTATATCACACAGCGCGCGCTGGGTGCGGACTTGCAGACAGCCCGCACCGGTATCCTGTTCGCGGGTTTCCTGAAATTACTGATGCCTGTCATCGTGATGCTGCCCGGCATTGCCGCCTATGTCCTGTATCAAAACGGGCATCTGCCGCAACTGGAAGGTGGCAGCAAGGACGGCGCATATTCGGCCATCCTGGGATTCCTGCCTTCGGGGCTGAAAGGATTGGCGATCGCCGCACTGACAGCCGCCATAGTAGCATCCCTGGCCGGCAAAGTCAACAGCATCGCCACTATTTTCACCTTGGATATTTACAAGAAATACATCAACAGGGAGGCTGATGAAAAAAAGCAGGTCAGGCTGGGAAGGATTGCCGTCATCGTCGCCATGCTGGTAGCGCTGGTTTTCACCTGGGAAGACCTGCTGGGTATTGGCGGGGAAGGCGGGTTTACATTTATCCAGAAGTATACGGGTTTCATTTCCCCGGGTGTCTTTGCCATGTTCCTGCTGGGCATGTTCTGGAAGCGCACCACGGGCACAGCAGCGGTTGTGGGCGTGGTCATGGGCTTCCTGCTGGCCGTATTTTTCAACAATTACGCGGTAGACGTCATGGGAAAAGAGACCTGGTTGTACACGGCATATGAATACCAGAAACTGAACAAGGGTGTGGTGGAGACCGTCACCGAAATTCCGTTCCTGATCAATATGGGCTGGTCCTTTTTCATTACGGTAACGGCCATGGTGCTGGTTTCGCTGGCGGGACCGAAAGTAAATCCCAAGGCATTCGTGCACGATAGGGAGATGTGGAAGCTGAAGCCGGGCACCGTTGCCATGATCATTGCCACGCTGATGATCCTGGCAGCGCTTTATATTCGCTTCTGGTAAAGATAAAACATTAAAACTGTTGCATGGATACATTCCGGATACCGGCGGATTATGAATCATTCCTGTTCGACCTCAATGGCACCATGATTGATGACATGCATTACCATGTGAAGGCATGGCATGATATCCTCAACCGTCTCGGCGCCAATATCACGATGGAGAAGATGAAAGAGGAGTGTTACGGGAAAAATGATGAGTTGCTGGAAAGGACTTTTCCCGGCCGATTCTCCGGTGAAGAAAAAAGGAGGATGAGTTTCGAGAAGGAACGGGATTACCAGGCCGCCTTTGTCCATGAACTGAAGCTCATCGAAGGGCTTGATACCCTGATCCGGCAAGCGCATGCCAGGGGTATTCGCATGGCGATCGGTTCGGCGGCCATCATGTTTAATATTGATTTCGTACTGGACAATTTATCGCTACGTCCTTACTTTTCTGTAGTGGTGAGCGCCGATGATGTGTCCCGCAGCAAACCGGATCCTGAAACCTTCCTGCGCTGCGCAAAACTGCTGGGGTCTGCTCCGGCAAACTGCCTGGTTTTCGAGGATTCGCCCAAAGGCGTGGAATCCGCGCAGCGGGCCGGGATGGATGCCATCGTGATCCTCGGGAGCCATGAACCTCGTGAGTTTGAACAGTTTGAAAACATCCTCCATATGGCACCGGATTTCAGGTTCATTGAATTACCCCATTAGCCCGCTAGCCAGGCCAGTCGCCGGTGTTTGCTGTTGCTGGTTTTTCGCCGGTTTTCATTGCATTTCCACGGGATGGGTTATCTTTTATGTGATAAAACCTCCGCATGAAAAAACTCGTCTTCCTCCTGTTTGCATCCCTGCTGTTCACCCTGTCCCAGGCCCAGACCACGTATTACCTGACAGCCGACCGCGTTTTCGATGGTGAAACCATGCATACCGGCTGGGCCGTGATCGTGGAGGGCGACAAGATCAGGGCCGTTGGCCCGAAAGACCGGGTGAAGGCACCCCAGGGAGCAACGACCATCAACTATCCCAATTCCACACTGACACCCGGGCTGATTGAAGGGCATTCGCATCTCTTTCTCTACCCGTATAATATCACCGACTGGGATACACAGGTCCTCAAGGAAACGGATGCATACCGGACCGTACGCGCGACGGTGCATGCGAAGAATACGCTGATGGCGGGTTTCACCACTGCGCGAGACCTCGGTACGGAGGGCGCCGGTTACGCGGACGTGGCCCTGAAAAAGGCGATTAACGACAAGGTCATTCCCGGTCCGCGATTGATGGTGGCGGGTAGGGCCATCGTGAGCACGGGATCCTATGGCCCGAAAGGCTATGATACGGACCAGGAAATCATGCTTGGCGCGGAGCCGGCTGACGGGAACGACCTCGTGCGCGTGGTGCGGGACCAGATCGGCAAGGGTGCGGATTTTATCAAGATTTATGCCGACTACCGGTGGGGGCTAAACGGGGAAGACCAGCCATCTTTCACGCTCGATGAATTGAAACTGATCAACGAAGTCACCCGCAGCAGCGGCCGGGTGATGGTCTGCCATGCGAAGTCGAAGGAAGCGATCCGCCGTGCCGTCCTGGCCGGCGCGGAAACGATCGAGCATGGAGATTTC
>JALOMP010000065.1 GCA_025455365.1 Chitinophagaceae bacterium
TTGATCGCCGCGAGGGTCAGGGTAAGGGCGATCAATCCCTTATAAGGTGCCAGGTATGTGAGTAGGATTTTCATGTGAGGGCAAAGATAGGGAATAGGGGATAGGGGATAGGGTGTAGGGGGGAGGGGGTAGGTGGTAAGGTGTTGGGGGAAAGGGATAGGGGATAGGGTGTAGGGGGGTAGGGTTTAGGGGATAGGGTATAGGGTGTAGGGGGTAGGTGATTTGTAGTGGACAACGACGTTGCTGCTGAAGTGCTGTCAACAGCACCTCTTTCCTCCTATCCCCTACACCCTATCCCCTACACCCTTTTTCCTAGCTTTTCCTGAACGCCCACTTCGCCATTTCCTTCCAGGTTACTTTCTTGCCATACATGAGGATCCCGGTCCGGTACACCTTGCCTGCGAACCAGGTAGTGAAGAGGAATCCCCCGATCAGCATCATCATGGAAAGGATCAGTTGCCAGTAGGGTACCGTGTCCGGCACACCGAAGGGTATCCGGCCCATCATGACGATCGGGGAGGTGAACGGGATAATGCTGGCCCAGACGGCCATGGGACTGTTGGGGTTGTTCAGGCTGCTGGTGAGGATGATGAATGCAAAAATGATGGGCATGGTAATGGGGAGCATCAGCGATTGCGCTTCCTGGGGGTCTTCATTGATCACGCTGCCAATGGCGGCAAAAAGCGATGCATAAAAGAGGTATCCGCCAAGGAAATAAAAGAGGAAACAGAAGATAATCAGTCCCCAGTTCACTCCTTCCACAATCGTAGTCTTTGCCTGAAGGATTTTCAGGGCCATGGTGTTGTTGGGTCCACCGGGCAGGTTCTGTTGGTTGGCTTGTGCATCCTGCATTTGCTGCAGCATTTCGGCAGGAACAAACAACTGCATTGCCGTCATAAGTACCGTAATAAGGATGATCCACAGCAGGAATTGGGTCAGGCCCACGCCCGCGATACCGATGATTTTCCCCAGCATCAGTTCAAAAGGTTTACAGGAGGAGACAATCACCTCCGCGATGCGGTTCATTTTTTCTTCCGCTACGCCACGCATGACCATCGCCCCAAAAATGAACATCGTGATATAGATCAGGATGCCGCTGCCGAAGCCGATGCCATATGCAAGTCCTGCATTCGCCTGTTTGCTGTTCCCTTTTTTATCCGTGACCCTGTTTTTCAACGCCACCGCGTCTTCACTGGCATTGGAAATGGAGTCCAGCACCTCTTTCTGGATACCCTTCTCTTCGAGCAGGTGGTTCTCAATGGCTTTGTTGAGTTGTTTTTCAATATATCCCCTGGCCGCGATGCCAAATTGTTTCCGGGAAATAAGTTCATAAGGCTGCTGGCCGGGTAACGCGGGGAGATACAGGACACCATCGTACCCCCTGTCTGCGTAGTTGACGCTGTCGATCCCCGGCGTGAACTCAAAAACAACCTGGGAAGAATCGCTGCGCAGGTGTTTCTGGAAATAGCCGGGGTCATTAATCACCGCCACGCGCTGTTTCTCCACCGACTTCACGGCAAAAAAAACGGAGCCGATGATGAATAGGATCATCATGATGGGTAACAGGAAGGTGGACAGGATAAAGGTCTTGTTCCGCACCCTTGTCATGTATTCACGCTGTATGATAATGCCGATTTTGCTCATGGTATTTTATTCAATATTCAAAAAGACTAGTGACTCACTACGGTTTCAAACTGCCTGGTTTGGGGTGTTCCTTCCACCTGCCGGATGAAGATGTCATTCAGCGATGGGAGTATTTCATTGAATGCATGGATCGTGAGGCCCTTGTGGATGAAATAGCTGATGATGTCGTTGGTGGTGAAACCTTCGGTTTTCTTCAGGATCAGTTCCTTTTCACTTTTATTGATCACCTGGAACAGGTGTATGGCCGTGTGTTCCGGCAGTACCGGTTCGTCAAAGGCAATGCGGAAAATATCTTCCTTGAACTGCTGCTTGATTCCTTTTACGGTGCCATCCAGTATTTTTTGTCCCTTGTTGACGAGCACGATATGATCGCAAATCTCTTCCACCTGTTCCATGCGGTGCGTGCTGAATACGATGGTTGCCCCTGATTGGGCCAGCCGGAAAATTTCATCCTTGATGAGGTTTGCGTTTACGGGATCGAGGCCGCTGAAGGGTTCGTCCAGGATGATCAGGTCGGGGTTATGTAAAACGGTGGTCACGAACTGGAGTTTCTGGCTCATGCCCTTGCTCAGGTCTTCCACTTTCTTGTTCCACCAGGATTCCATCTGAAGTTTCACGAACCATTCCTTGATGCGGGTCATCGACTCTTCCCTGGACAGGCCTTTCAGCCTTGCCAGGTACATGGCCTGTTCCCCGATTTTCATTTTTTTATACAACCCGCGTTCTTCCGGCATGTAGCCAATGCCCGCCACATCGGATTCCGGGTTAAAGGGCCGCCCGTTAAAGAGGATTTGTCCTTCGTCCGGGTAAAAGATCCCGGTAATCATGCGCAGCAGGGTGGTCTTTCCTGCCCCGTTCGGACCCAGCAGGCCGAAAATCGACCCCTTGCCAATGGTGAAACTGACGCCATCGACGGCTTTCTGGGTGGCAAAATACTTCTTCAGGTTACTGACTTCTAAAACTGGCTGCATCGGTTCTTTATTGATTTATGTGGGGTTTATGGCTGGTCTGAGGGTCAAAAACCTGCCCAGGTTGCAGGCTGCAAGTATATAACGTTTATGAACAATGTTTCTGATTTAAAGTTTTTCCGTCAGGATGGCGGCAAAGGTTTTAATGGCATCTATATAATTCCCAACCCGTATATTCTCGTTTTCCGCATGTTGGTTGTTGTCCGCATTGACCGTAGGAACGGACACAGCCGGAATGCCAAGGGTTACCACAAAGGGTGAAATGGGTATGGATCCACCGGTGATGCGGATGCGAATGGGATCCCTTCCAAAGGCGCGGCGCATGGCTTTCTGAAGCCAGGTGCCGGTTTCGGAATCGAAAGGTGTCTGGAATGCGCCGTAGGAAATGTGTGATGTCATGGAAGCGATTTTGGGGTGCTTCATTCGCTCTTCTTCCGTTGGCGCCCGGTCCAGCAGGTAGTACCCCTGTTCCAGGACCCGTTGTCTTACCAGCCCGATCAGTTTTTGAGGATCAGATGAAGGGACCAGCCGGATATCCAGTTCAGCCACGGCTTTGTCCGGTATCAGGGTTCTTGCCTGTTCCCCTACATACAGGGCCTGCAGTCCGCGTATATTAAGACTGGGGTACTGCATGGATTCCTGGAACGTGGCGCCTACTTTTTCCGGTTGGGCGATGCCGAGGAAACGGTGGATCTCTTCCGTCTTGTCTGGCACTTCGGACAGTATTTTTTTCTCCGCATCCGTCAGGGTCACGCCATCATAAAACCCCGGCAGGGTTACCAGGCCTTCTTCATTTTTCATGGAAGCCAGCAGCCTGGACATCCCAAAAGCCGGGTTGGGGGCGTAATTGCCGTAATTGCCGCTGTGCATGGGCGTCCTGGGACCGTACGCGGTGAGTGTAATCTCCGCGATGCCCCGCGCCCCAAAGGACAGGGTGGGCTGGTTGCTGATATGCCTGGGTCCGTCGAAAATAATCAGCATGTCTGCCCGGAGTTCATCGCGGTACTTGCTAACGGCCGTGGGTAACCGGGGCGATCCGAGTTCTTCTTCAAAATCGAGGATGACCTTGATATGGTAGTTCGGTTCCGCACCCATTTCCCGGATCATATCCACGGCGGCCAGGAATGCCATCGCCGGTCCCTTGGCATCGGAGGTGGACCTGGCAAAGATCCGCCAGTCGGGGTTGATGCTTTCTCCTTTCAGTTTCGCATCATCGATAATTACCCACTTACCATCGGCCGTCTTTTCCTTGAGTACTGGTTTCCAGGGCGAAGCTTGCTCCCATTTCGCGGGATCCACGGGCTGCCCGTCGATCTGCAGGTAGATCAGCACGGTCTTCGTTGCCCGGCTTGCTTTTTTCTCCGCGAGCAGCAGGGGGATGCCCCCGGTAGAAAGCCGCCTGCTGCCAAAGCCCCTTTGGGCCAGCGCTTGCTCGCACCACTGCATGTTCTTTTCTATATCGGCCGGTTGGTGAGCGTCATTGGGAATGCTGAGCATTCGGTAGAATTCCGGGAACGACCTCCTGGCATGGATGACGGATTTTTCGTTCAGGGCCTGGCTGCTGATCTCCTGGGCATGCGTGGCAAAGGCGATGAAAACAAGCAGAAGCAGGGGTACATGTATTTTTTTCTTCATGGCGGTTTATTATCCACGGCTGCGTTGGCAGTCCATTTGTATGGCGAATGTAAATTTTGTTACAGTGGGCGGAAAAATATTCCCGTGTTTCTGCGCCCGTTGTGTTGGTGTTCAGGCCAGTTTTCCTCGGATGGCTTTGGCGCAATTCTCGCCGTCCATGGCCGCACTTACGATGCCGCCCGCATAACCCGGACCTTCGCCGCAGGGGAAGAGGTTGGTTATTTGCGAGTGGTGAAAGTATTCCGGGTGTCGGGGAATGCGAACAGGGGAGGACGTGCGGCTTTCCGTGGCCACCACCACGGCTTCGTTGGTATAATACCCTTTCATCTTTTTTTCAAAGGCGATAAAACCCTCCTGGAGCGATCGATGAATAAAGGGCGGCAGTACGGTTTCCAGCGGGGCGCTGTTCAGCCCCGGGATGTAGGAACAGCCTGGTAAGGTTGCAGAAATTTTCCGCCGGGTGAAATCTACCATGCGTTGCGCCGGGGCCCTGAAATTTCCACCGCCCGCCTGGTAGGCCCTCCTCTCCACATCTTCCTGGAATGCCATCATCAGCAATGGATCATTTTCTGTACAACGGTTGCCTTTTTGTTCGCGGAGATATTGCCAGGCCTCTTTATGTTCCACCTGGACCACCATGCCGGAATTCGCGAAAGGGTTATTGCGTTTCGATGGACTCCAGCCGTTAACCACCAGTTCCCGTGGTGACGTGGAAGCCGTGGCGATAATCCCACCCGGACACATGCAGAACGAGAATACGCCCCGGCTGCTGACCTGTTCAACCAGGCTATAGGAGGCGGGTGGAAGGTAGGGCGATCGGCCTGTTGAAACCGGGCAATGGTACTGTATCGAGTCGATCAGTGATTGAGGGTGTTCAACGCGGACACCCAGGGCAAATGGTTTTGCTTCGATCTCCAGGCCGGCATCGGACAGTAACCGGAAAATGTCTCGCGCGGAATGACCCGTAGCCAGCAGGTATGCATCGCCCTTGAACATGTTTCCCTGTATGGTGGTCACGGACGCAATCGCATCGCCCTTGATGTCGAATCCATTGACACGCTGTTCAAAATGCACTTCTCCGCCGCACTGCAGGACCTGTTCGCGCATGGCTGTTATGATCTGGGGCAACTTGTTGGTGCCGATATGTGGGTGCGATTCGAACAGGATGCGCTCGTCTGCGCCGAAATGGACAAGCAGCTGAAGGACCCTGTCCACATTGCCCCGCTTGTTGCTTCTCGTGTACAGTTTTCCATCGCTGTAGGTGCCGGCGCCGCCTTCGCCGAAGCAATAGTTGCTGTCTTCGTTGAGGATGCCTTCTCGGTTCAGCAGGGCCAGGTCCCGCCGGCGCGCTTTCACGTCTTTTCCCCGCTCCAGGATGATCGGACGGATACCGTTTTCCAGGAAATTCAATGCCGCGAAAAGCCCCGCCGGACCGGCGCCAATGATAACAACCTGATTACCCGCCTTGCGGACATCCCTGAAGTGAAAGGTTGTTTTTGCCCGCTCCTGCATCGGTTCATCCACAAACGCCTGGATCGTCAGGTTGATTTTAACCTGGCGGGAACGCGCATCAATGGATTTGCGGGTGATGAGGAAACCGTTGAGCCGCCCCGGTTGTATGCCGCAATGTTCGGCGATCACGCGGCGCAGGAGGGCATTGTCTTCGGCTTCCTCCGGCCTGAGCTGGATGGAAATGGTTTTCGGCATATGGTGTCAGGCAGTTCACCTGAAAACGGTGCAGATCAGAAAGGAAGGTCGTCAACTACCGTATCCGGCGCTGCGGGCGTAAACCCGGCGGCCTGGGCGGCAGGTTTTGCGGCGCCCTGCATGCCTGCGTTCTCAATCCTCCAGGCATCCAGGTTGGTGATGTAGTTTACCTGGCCGTTCTTCTCCCAGCGGGTGCCTTTAATATTGAAATGCACTTTTACCTCGTCTCCGATGTTGTAACGGTCCACCAGGGCCGTGCGGTCCTGTACGCTCTGGAATTTGATGTAATTGGTGATGATCCGGCCATTGATATCTTCATTGGTTTCAACAACGAACTCGCGGGTGCGGAAGGTTTCCGTGCGCTGAACAGTATCGAATTTTGCTACGAGTTTACCGGTTACGTCAAATCCCATGATGCTTTATTTTGGGCAAAGATACCTTTTTTGTGGTTCATGGTTCCCTGAACAATTCTGTACCTTGCAGCCCCGTATGAGACGCATTTCCATACTTTCTTTTGCCGCCGTTTTCGTGCTGGCATACCAGCCTGGCTGTCATCCGAAATTTCAGCCGACCAGCCTTCAGTATGCCGCCTATGATGTCAACCAGCAGGCGACGGATTCGGCGTATATCGCGTTTATTAAGCCCTATGCCGACAAAGTGGGGGAGACCATGAACAACCCCGTAGGGGAATTGCCGTTGCCACTGGTGAAAGCGCTGCCGGACGGCAGCCTTGGCAACTTCATGGCTGACGCATACCTCGCCATGGCCCGAGAAAAATTTGATCCATCGGCGGAGGTAGCCTACATGAACCATGGCGGTATCAGGCTCAACCAGGTGCAGGCCGGCACCCTTCGCAGGGGTACGGTATATGAAGTGATGCCCTTCGACAACCTGATGGTGATTCTAAAGGTCAAGGGATCCCTGCTCAGGCAGTTCCTGGACCATATCGCCGAGGAAGGCGGTGGCGGGATTGCCGGCGTTCAGATGAACATCCGCGACAAAAAAGCAATCAACATTCGCATCAAGGGGCAGCCCCTGGATACGGAAGCGACGTATACCATGGTAAATTCTGATTATGTAGTGAATGGGGGTGGAAGGTTCACCGGGTTTAAAGACCTGCCCGCACAAAAAACAGGATACCTGTTACGGGATGCCATCCTGGATTATTGCGAGCGGTACAAGGCTGCAGGAAAGCCTATCCCGGTTTCCACTGAAAAACGTATTGTACATGAGCAACCGTAGAACATTCATCCGCCAAACCGGACTGGCCGCCGCTTCCTTCCTGACGGCACACCCCTTGTTGTATGCGGGTTCCATAGAATCGCCCCATACAACGCGTCTCACCATCCTGCATACAAACGACGTACATAGCCGGCTGGAACCTTTCCCGATGGATGGTGGATCCAATGCCGGACGCGGAGGCGTGGCAGCACGGGCTGCATTGATCCGAAAGATAAGGGCCACTGAAGAACATGTCCTGCTGCTGGATGCGGGCGATATTTTCCAGGGTACGCCCTATTTTAACATATTTAAAGGTGAACCGGAACTCAGGGCCATGCAGATGATGGGTTATGACGCGGCCGTCATGGGTAATCACGACTTCGACGCAGGCATAGAGAATTTCGCAGACCAATTGAGCCGGCATGCCCGCTTCCCTATTGTCATGTGCAATTATGATTTCCGGTCCACGCCGATGGAGAACCGTCATGTTCCCCATATGGTTGTCCGAAAAGGCCCCTTGCGGATCGGAATTACGGGCGTGGGTATCGAACTGCAGGGTCTTGTACCCGAAAACCTGTACGGCAAGACCGTCTACCTGGATCCCGTTAAAGCTGCGAGTGAACAGGCGGATTACCTGAAAACCAGGAAGAAATGCGATATGGTGATATGCATTTCCCACCTGGGTGATAAATATGATGACAACAAGGTGAGCGACGCAGTGCTGGCCAGGGAGTCTGAAAACATCGACCTTATCCTCGGCGGGCACACACACCGGTTTTTTGACGCGCCAAGGGTTTACCGGAATAAAGCAGGTGAAGAGGTGATTGTCAACCAGGTAGGCTGGGCAGGCCTCCGGCTGGGGCGACTGGATTATGCGTTTTCAGGGGCGAAATCGAAAATTTTGGAGAAAAATCAATCACTCCCCATTGGAAAGAAAGAAGCAGAATAAAAAATTTTTTTTTGCACCACCCTCAATCTATATTCGCTACCCTTTTCAAAAATGAGGCTTCTTTTTTTGAAAAGATTTAGCTCTGAAAATCAGTTTTTTTTTATACATTGAGCGTATGCCTGCGCAATAACTGCACGTCAGTATTGCCCGAGTGAATGGTGATAACTTTAGTGCGTGCGTCATATGGCAAGGTCTTCCGGCCATGCGATATGTAAACTGACTGATCCTTTCGGAACCACATTGAGCAAGATCCTTGTAAAAACCAACCGAAGTGATTAACAGAAACCCCTTAAAAACATTGCTCAAGGCTAATGGATAAGTCGCACGATAAAGTCTGGAACAGTTGTTTGGCTATCATAAAGGATATCGTTGAGTGGCAGCATTTCAAGACCTGGTTTGAACCCATCAAACCGGTGGCACTGAAAGACAAGATTCTCACCATCCAGGTGCCTTCCCAATTCTTTTACGAGTACCTGGAAGAGCATTATGTAAATCTCCTGGCCAAGACGCTGAAACGCGAACTTGGAAAAGAGGCCAGGCTGGAGTACAGGATCATGGTGGACAGTGGCAATGAGAAGAACAAGCCCCTGACAATGGATGTCACAGGCCACGGCTTCAAAACTTATTCCAACAACGAAATGGATTTCCCCCTCGTCATACACAACCCGGTTAAGAATCCATTTGTCATTCCCGGTCTGAAGAAAATGCAGATCGATTCCCAGCTCAACCCGATCTACACCTTCGAATCTTTTGTAGAGGGCGATTGCAACCGGGTGGCCCGCAGGGCGGGAAAAACCGTAGCGGAAAAACCCGGCGCCACATCCTTCAATCCCCTCGTGATTTACGGCGGTGTTGGGTTGGGTAAGACACACCTCGCGCAGGCGGTGGGCAATGAAGTCAAAAGGCTTCACCCCAATAAAGTGGTGCTGTATGTGAGTTCCGAAAAATTCATCAACCAGTTCCAGGACCATAGCCGGAACAATGCCATCAATGATTTCATCCATTTCTACCAGTTGATCGATGTGCTCATCATTGATGATGTACAGTTTTTCAACCGGGCGGAGAAATCACAGGATGCGCTCTTTGCCATCTTCAACCATCTCCACCAGAGCGGTAAACAACTGATCCTGTCTTCCGATAAACCTCCCAAGGACCTGGAAGGCGTGCAGGAGCGATTGCTGAGCCGTTTCCGCTGGGGTTTGAGCGCGGACCTGCAAACGCCTGATTACGAGACCCGGATTGACATCCTGGAAAAGAAAATGAGGAACGACGGGCTGGAAATGCCCCGTGAAGTGGTGAAATATATTGCCTATAATATCCAGAGCAATATCCGTGAACTGGAGGGCGCCCTGATATCCCTTTTGGCACAGTCTTCGCTCAATAAAAGGGAAATCGATCTCGATCTGGCCAAGAAAGTGCTCCGTAACTTTGTGAAAACGTCGAGCAAGGAGATTACCATAGAGACCATTCAGAAAATGGTTTGTGAGTATTACGATGTCTCTTATGAAAAGCTCCTGCAGAAAACACGCAAGCGCGAAATCGTGCAGGCGCGGCAGATCACCATGTACCTGGCCAAGATCTTCACGAAGAACTCACTCAAAACAATCGGGGAACATTTCGGGGGGCGCGACCATACCACGGTGATTCACTCCTGCCAGACAGTAAAAGACCTGATGGATACAGACAACCTGTTTCGCGAAAGCGTGATTGAGTTGCAGCAGAAAGTGCAACTGGCCGCCATGTAGAAAATCGATCGGTTGATCGTTCATGGTTCATGGTTCATAGACCGTGTACAATGAACAACGAACTATGAACCATGAACATATATAATCCCGCCCTGCGGGATTTTTTTATGGAAGCAAGGAAAGTCATTATACGCGGTAAGGTCCAGGGTGTTTTTTACCGGGCATTCGTTCGGGAACAGGCACTGGCTCTGGGTCTTTCCGGCTGGGTGATGAACCAGCCGGACGGGGCGGTTTGCCTGGTGGCGGAAGGACCGCCGGAAAGGCTGGATGCATTGCTGGAGTGCTGCCGCCGTGGACCTGAGAGGGCCAGGGTCGGGGATATAGAAACGGAAAGCGTAAGCTTCGAAGGCCTGAAAGGCTTCGAGATCCGGCGCTGAGACGGTCATTTTGATTTGGCATTTGGCCCCGGGTTTCCTATTTTTGCCCTCCCTTAAAACTTTGTTTTCAGCCGGTGAGGTGGATGAGTGGCTGAAATCAACGGTTTGCTAAACCGTCGTACGACCTTAAAGTTGTACCGAGGGTTCGAATCCCTCCCTCACCGCATCCGCAACCCAGCAAAGCCCCGCGAAAGTGGGGTTTTTTGTTTGTAAGCAGGCCCGTAAAGAGTCCTTAGGCGGGGATTCTGTTTTATATCGAACCCGGCTGGAGGTTTGCCGAACATTCAATGGATGGGAATCCCATCCCGTCGATGAACTTTTTCTCCCGCTGATTTATGTCATGTTTTTTAATCCGTCACCATTCCACGAGCTAACTCATGTCAGGTTGTGACAAAACTCACACGACTCATTTCCCCTCTTTGTCTACTTTCACGCCATAGAATACTCAAACAATGAAAGAAGTCTTACAACAACTCCAACAGTTCATTGCCGAGCCCTGGCCCTGGTATGTTGCCGG
>JALOMP010000003.1:0-33365 GCA_025455365.1 Chitinophagaceae bacterium
GGTTGGAACCTTGCCCAACAGGGCGCCAACCTTGTTTAACTGCATCATTTGGTCTGTAGCCAGCCGACCGTGTTCAGGATCAAGGATGCCTTTCTTTTCGGCCGTTGTCAGGATGCCTACGCCAATTCTTTTGGTTAGCAGGAGGTAGTCGCCCTCCTTTGCTGTATTGTTTTGTTTTATGGAAGACAGCGGAACAAGTCCGTTGACGGCGAGTCCGAAAATCGGCTCCGGTGAATCAATGCTGTGTCCCCCGGCGAGTGGGATACCCGCTTCGAGGCAGATGCTCCGGGCCCCTTCAATCACTTTTCGGGCTACGCGGGATGGTACCGTGTTGATCGGCCAGCCCAGGATGGCAATCGCGAGGACGGGCAAGCCACCCATGGCATATACATCGCTGATGGCGTTGGCGGAAGCGATTCTCCCAAATTCAAAGGGGTCGTCCACGATCGGCATGAAGAAATCCGTGGTGGAAATCAGGGCCTGACCGTTTCCAAGATCATAGACCGCAGCGTCATCCTTGCTGTGATTGCCCACAATGAGCCGCTCATTATCCGGAAGGGCGAAGTTGCTTTGCAGGATTTCATCCAGGACTTTCGGCGAAATCTTGCATCCACAGCCCGCGCCATGGGAATACTGTGTCAAGCGGACAGGCTCTTCGATCATCATAACTGTATCGGGGTTTTAATGGAATGAATTTGGCGGGCATTTTCCTCCGCTTCTACGCGCGCCGCAGGAACCAATTGGATCAGTTTTTCATGATCATCCCTTTCCTGAAGCGACTTTCCGTACTTCTTATCGTAATACTTTAACAGGATCCTGAAGGACTCCGTGATATTGCCTTCCACCAGGTGGAGCAATGCCGTTTTGGTTTCCAGCCCTCCCAGGCGTTTTTGAATCCTTGTTATGGCGCTGGCGAGATCGCCCTTATTGAGTTTTCCGTAAGTGGAAACCAGGTATTGCAGCCGCTCTTCGAAAGGGATGTCCAGGAAATAGACTGGCTGTTTCCTGAAATGTTGCCAGAAAGGTTGAGGCAGGTTAACGGTACCGATCCGCTGGCTTTCATCTTCCATCCAGATATAGGGCTCTTCCTGTTCGCTGGTTTTCCATGTACGCGTAGCAAAAATGGAAAGGGCCAGGCGGTTCTCGAACATTTCCTGGCTGCCTTGTTTTGGCAGCCCGATCGCCCCGAAGGCCGAACCCTTGTGCCCGGCCAGGCCCTCCAGGTCAACCACGGGTTCATTGTACCGGGAAGCCAGCATCTGCAACAGGTCGGTCTTCCCGGAACCGGTATATCCGCCAAGCACCCTGATGGGTCCCGGGTTGGCAAGCGTTTCGAGAACCCACCGGCGGAAATATTTATAGCCGCCCACAAGGGTATATACTTTAAAGCCGTATAGGTCCAGCAGCCAGGCAACGGCACCGCTGCGCATGCCGCCACGCCAGCAATGTACCAGTATGGTCTTTTCCCGTCTGTTTTCCTGGCCTTGCCCCGGTTTAAAATCCCTGCAGAGGGCTTCCGCTTCTTCCACCATCCTGCGCATCTTTGGGCCGAAAAAATCGAGGCCCGCTTTGATGGCAGCTTCCCGGCTCTTCTGCTTGTAGAGCGTGCCCACCACTTTTCTCTCTTCATCGCTGAATAAAGGCATCGAGAAAGCGCCCGGAATGGATGCATGGCAAAATTCGCCCGGACTTCGTACGTCCAGGATAGGGACAACCCGGGAGCGTTCCAGGAAATCACCAATTTTTAATTTTTCAGCGGCCATGCGTGCAAAGGTACCGTTTGATGCCCACAAAAAAGATCGCCCCGGAACACGGGGCGATCATGATATTTATTTTCAGCAGTTACTATTTGTTCATGCTAGTCAGGAACTCATAATTGTCCTTGGTACCACGAATTTGTTTCTGCAGGAGGTTCATGGCTTCTTCGCTGTTCATGTCTGCCAGGTGGTTTCGAAGGACCCACATCCGTTGGAGTACATCCTTGTCGAGGAGCAGGTCTTCACGGCGAGTGGATGAAGCGGTGAGGTCGATCGCCGGGAAAATACGGCGGTTGGCCAGCCTGCGATCCAGCACCAGTTCCATATTACCTGTGCCCTTGAATTCCTCGAAAATTACTTCATCCATTTTGCTTCCCGTATCGATCAGGGCTGTAGCCAGGATCGTTAAAGAACCACCATTTTCAATTTTGCGGGCGGCACCGAAGAACTGCTTCGGTTTGAGCAGCGCGTTGGCTTCCACACCGCCGGAAAGAACTTTACCAGACGAAGGCGCAACCGTATTGTGGGCCCGCGCCAGGCGGGTAATGGAATCGAGCAGGATGATTACATCGTGTCCGCACTCCACCAGCCTTTTTGCTTTCTGCAGGGCGATGGTAGACACTTTCACGTGTTTTTCGGCGGGCTCATCAAAGGTGGATGCAATTACTTCCGCTTTTACGCTGCGTTCCATATCGGTCACCTCTTCCGGCCGCTCATCGATCAGTACGACCATCAGGTAACAGTCCGGGTGGTTTTCGGCGATGGCATTGGCCACTTCCTTCAGCAACATCGTTTTACCCACTTTCGGCTGTGCTACGATCAGGCCACGCTGCCCCTTTCCGATCGGGGTGAACAGATCCATCATGCGGGTGGACATATTGTCCGGCCTCGTGAAAAGGTTCAGTTTTTCAAAAGGGAATAGCGGCGTCAGGTAATCAAACGGTACGCGGTCACGCACTTCTTCGGGGGAACGGTTATTCAGACGATCCACTTTCAGCAGCGCGAAATATTTTTCACCTTCCTTGGGAGGGCGCACCGCGCCGTAAACCGTATCGCCTGTTTTAAGGCCAAAGAGTTTAATCTGCGACGGGGAAACGTATACATCATCCGGGGAGGACAGGTAGTTGTAGTCGCTACTGCGCAGGAAACCATACCCGTCAGGCATCATTTCCAAAACGCCTTCGCCGAGGATGACACCGTCAAATTCAATATTGAACTGGGACTCTTTTTTGTGCTGGTGCGGGCGGTTTACAGGTTCCGCTTCCGTGGGTGCCGGCTGGTCCACCATTACGGAGCCCGTATCACCCTGGGTACTGTTTTCCCCGTTGAATTCCTGTTCTATGTCAAATCCTTCCATCTCGGGAACCGCTGGCGTATCTTCCGGCTGGCGACTCTTGCGGGGCAGCTTCTTATCGAGTTTTTTCTCCGGTGCTGCCGATGGTGCAGCCGCATCGGTCTCCGTAGCCTTTTTCTTGATTACGCGTGTTTTCTCCCTTGGCGGTTCACTTTCAACAATCGCCTCTTCGGTACCCGTAGCGGTACTCGTCTTCACGATCCGTTTCTGGCGGGCTGGCTTTTCCTCTTTCTGGCCGGTTGATGCGCTGTTCTGGAGGGCCTGCTTGTCCAGGATTTTGTAGATGAGCTCCTGCTTTTCAAGCTTCTTGGCGTGGGGGATTTTCAACTGCTCGGCAATATCCAGCAGTTCTGGAACGAGCATGTCGTTCAATTGTAGGATGTCGTACATAAAATCGCTTAAAAATGTAGGCCCACTGGGGAAGGGACCTTAAAAATGACTTTTGAATTTGAATAAAGAGTGACTGGAATTGGGTAAAACTGATGCGCACCCGGGGAATGAAAAAGACCTATCAGCCTGGATTCCAGTGCAAGATTACAGTTATTTTTCTAAAAATGCAAAATTTATCCACAGAAAGCATTTAAATGTCAACAGCTATCTTTGCGGCTCTTTAAGGAGGCCAATATGATACAGAAAAGAACGAAGATCAGGGAGTTGTTGCGCATGAAACCGGAAGGTCAGTCGCTCACGGTCATGGGATGGGTTCGTACGTTCCGCAATAACCAGTTTATCGCACTGAACGACGGTTCAACCAATACCAACCTGCAGGTGGTGGCTCCACTGGGGGTATTTGACGAAACGCTGCTGAAGCGGATCACTACATCGGCGTCCCTGAAAATAGAGGGCTCACTCGTGCCGAGCAGCGGCAAGGGCCAGGCCATGGAACTGGTGGCCACCAGCATCGAGGTTTTGGGGGACTCGGACCCTGAGAAATACCCGCTTCAGCCCAAGAAACACAGCCTTGAGTTCCTGCGCGAGATCGCCCACCTGCGGTTCAGGACAAATACGTTCGGGTCCGTGTTCAGGGTGCGACATTCGCTTGCATTCGCTATACACCAGTTTTTTAATGAACGCGGTTTTGTGTACCTGCACACGCCGGTGATCACCGCCAGTGACGCGGAAGGGGCCGGGGAGATGTTCCGGGTAACAACGCTGCCGTTTGACAATCCTCCCAGGAATGAAGACGGGTCTGTGAATTTCAGGGAAGATTTTTTTGGCAGGGCTACGAACCTGACGGTCAGCGGGCAGTTGGAAGGCGAACTCGGAGCCACCGCTTTCGGGGAGATATACACATTTGGTCCCACTTTCCGGGCTGAAAACTCCAACACCACCAGGCACCTGGCGGAGTTCTGGATGATCGAGCCGGAGATGGCTTTCTATGACCTGGAAGACAACATGAACCTTGCGGAAAGTTTTATCAAGTATATCATTGGCTATGCGATGGAGCACAACAGGGAGGACCTGGAATTCCTGGCGCAGCGACTGCAGGAAGAGGAAAAAGCGCTGCCACAGGACAAGCGCAGCGAATGGACGCTCCTGGAAAAACTTGAGTTCGTCCTGAAGAACGACTTCGAACGGATTACGTATACGGAGGCGATTGATATCCTGCTGCAATCCCCGGCCTACAAGAAAAAGAAATTCCAGTATGATGTGAAGTGGGGGATCGACATGCAAAGCGAACACGAGCGGTACCTGGTGGAAAAACATTTTCGCAAGCCCGTCATCGTTACCAATTATCCGAAAGAAATCAAGGCTTTTTACATGCGCCAGGATGACAATGGGAAGACGGTTGCCGCGATGGATATACTTGCCCCGGGCATCGGGGAAATCGTTGGTGGTTCACAGCGGGAAGAGCGTATGGACAAACTGACTGCACGCATGCGGGAGATGCATATACCGGAAGAAGAATTGTATTGGTACCTGGACACCAGGAGGTTCGGGACGGTGCCGCATGCCGGTTTCGGGCTTGGCTTTGAGCGGATGGTGCAGTTCGTTACGGGCATGGGCAATATCCGCGATGTAATACCCTTTCCACGGACGCCCAAGAGCGCCGAATTCTGAAAAAGTAATTCCAGGGATCCCACACGGGATCCTTTTTTTATTCATGCAGGCACAAGATGGGAATATGGGAATGGAATACCAGTTCCCGCGTGTGGCTTTTCTCAAACAAGCCGGACAACAATTTGTGTTTTTTAGGGATGGTTATCAGCAAATCAAAACCCTTTGTTTCCGCGTACTGGTGTATGCCCTCCACCACATCAGGATGTTCGATATAATCATATTGCGGATGCGTCTCTTCCAGCATGGTATGCAGCAAAATGGTTTCTTCAGGAGTTTCCGGCTTGAAGTGCCGACTTTTGTAATCAACATTCAGCACATGCAATTCAGCGCCAAAAGTTTTACAGATCTCCACGATCTTGTGACCCGGTGTTGTGTCCACCACTTCGCTGAAATCGCAGGCGAAACCGATTTTCCGGACCGCTGAAAAAACAGCGCCGGGCGGTACCACGATAACGGGATAAACCAAATGTCTGATCGCCGTCAGCGTGTTGCTTCCCAGGAAAAGCCTTTCGAGTCCGCTGGCCCCCTTGGTTCCCATCACCACGGCAAAGGGCTGGATGCTTTTACAAAGGGTTTCAATCTCATCCACTACTTCGCCCAACCGGGATTCCGTATAAATTTTTAACTGTCCGCTGGTGACATGTTCAAGATCCTTTTTCATCTTTTCAAGCTTTTCCTCGCTGGCTTTTTGCAGCTCTTCGATGGAAAGGTTTACCACGGGCACCTCTGTAAATGTTACGGGTACCTGGTAAACATGGAGCAGGATTATACTTGCGCCGATCGATTGCGCCATGTCAACGGCGTAGTTAATGGCATTCACAGACACGGGTGAAAAATCAGTGGGAACGATGATGGTCTTCATAATCCTGCATTTAATAGTTGAAATTACGGCTTAATGGCAAGGTGCGGAATGACCTCCGTCAGTTGTACCTGTGATCAGGCACGGCGCACAGCTTTATACAGCCGGAGCCTTCTGCTGACGTCTTCCCTGATGTTCAGGTAAAATAGGTTATAGTCGCCCGCGTGGTAATTGCGGGTGGCATACAGAAATCCTCCGGGGAACCGGGGTTTGCTGATCCATAGTGCATTTCCGGAGATGGCGGCGCTTTGGGTATGAGTGTATACCTTGTTAAATTTTAACAGGACGGCCCCCTTATGCATGGACCTGGACATCGTGCCAGCCGAGGTTTTCCAGGAGTAGGGATTAACCACTGAAATCGAGGTGTCTTCCGTGGAAATGTACCGGTCCTGGTAACCCCGGCGATAGGTTCGCCAACTTGCATAACAACCCACAGAGAGTGAATCCGCGCAAGGTTGCAACACTTGATAATATGCCTTTTCTACCGGGATGCCCAACAGGTATGCCGCCACCAGTTGGGAACGCAGGATACTGTCTGTATCAAAAAATTCCCGTAAAAGTCTTTTGGCATGCGTGGTACCCTGGCTGTGTGATGCTATGATGATCGGTCGCCCCTTGTTTTCTGTTTGCAGGTAATGCAGGAACGCCTGCCTGATATCCTGGTAGGCGAAGTCAAACGCTCTTAGTGCCCGCGCCGTGTCATGCTGGTAATACATCCGGAGATGAGCCTGTCTGTACCGGGGTGCATATATGCGGCAGGATTCGTTGAAAACGCTTGCCTGGTACAGGATGGAACTGAAGTCGGTTTTATGATTCAATGCAGAGTCGTCGATATTTGCATTGTCCTGAAGGGTGTCGTTTTCGTTGGTGAAACTGGTAGGGTGCAGGAAGAAGACGTCTGCATCGTATGTTGCGGACGTTTTCCGGAGAGGCTTGGGTACACTGTCCGATGGATCCCATTTGGCGGGATGGGCCGCCCAATATGATAGACTGGCGTAATCCGGGGCTGCATGGCTTGTTTGCAGGCGGGGGTTTCCCTGATTGGGCGTATATTTCGGGCTGCAACCCCATGCCAGGAATGTAATGCACAAGAGGGCTATGTAGCTGGCTGTATGCAACACCGCGAGTCTGCTCATATCGAGAATTTCTTTCTACTCAAAAATATGTTTTGTACTTTTTAGCTGTTAAAAGAAAATGTTATGAATATACCAGTGGTAGACCTTGATCGGTTTCGAAAGGGAAACCAGGAGGAAAGGGAGGCCTTTGTACAGGAGTTGGGAAAGGCGTATGAAGATGTTGGATTTGTTGCGGTTCATAACCATGGAATTTCCGATGCGTTGATCAAGTCCCTCTATGAAACGGTACAGCAGTTTTTTTCATTGCCGCTGGAGAAGAAGAAAAAGTACCAGATTCCCGGTTTGGCCGGGCAACGCGGTTATACATCTTTCGGGCAGGAACATGCCAAGGGTAGTGAGGCGCCAGATCTTAAGGAGTTTTTCCAATTCGGCCAGACCATAGAACCTGGCGTTGTTGTTGGGGAAGAATACCCGCCGAACGTGCAGGTGGGGGAAATCGCGTCATTTAATCCATTGTTCCTGGAAGCGTACCGGGCTTTTGAGCAGTCCGGGAAGGATTTACTATCGGCGATCGCCCTTTACCTTGGGCTCGAGCCGGGATATTTTGATCAAAAGATAGATCATGGGAATTCAATCCTTCGTGCCATTCATTATCCACCGATAACCACGGAGCCTAAATCTTCCATTCGAGCCGAGCAGCATGAAGATATAAACCTCATCACCCTGCTCGTTGGCGCTTCGGCCGACGGGCTTGAAATACTTACCCGGGATGGGAAATGGGTGCCTGTAACGGCGCTTCCCGGACAGATCGTAGTGAATGTGGGGGACATGCTTCAGCGTTTAACGAATAACCGGTTGCGCAGTACAACACACCGGGTGGTGAATCCCCCGAGGGAACTGTGGCATACGTCGAGGTTTTCCATCCCGTTTTTTTTACACCCGCGCAGCGAAGTGTCGCTGGCATGCCTGGATAACTGCATTGACGCGGCGCATCCGAAGGCATATCCCGATGCCACTGCAGGGGAGTACCTCGATGAGCGCCTGAGAGAGATCGGGCTGAAGAAGTAACCTGGGAGAACCGCATATTATTTTCATGTTTTAGACAAGGTTGATTGCTTAAACTGTTCAGACATATCCCGTTTCTGAAAGCCGTTTTCCTGCACAGCATCACTGCTTTTGGAGGACCGCAGGGGCACCTGGGTATGATGATGAAAACCTTTGTGGACCGGCGCAGGGATGTGACGGAAAAGGAACTGTTGGATTTCAACGCGTTTTGCCAGCTCCTTCCCGGCGCGTCCTCTACGCAGACGCTTACGCTGATCGGGTATAAGCGCGGCGGGATTGTGCTGGCGATTATTACCCTGGTCATCTGGATACTGCCCGCGTCCTTTTTAATGGGAGGGCTTTCTTTTGTGATCCGTTATTTTGAGCAAAGGGAAACAGAACACAATCTCTTTCGGTTTATCCAGCCGATGGCTGTCGGGTTCCTGGCTTTCGCCGCCTTCCGGGCATTCACCCTGATTGTTCGCAACCGTACGGCAAGGATTATCGTGGTGACGGCCATGCTTGTCACCTACCTGTTTTTTAATAATCCGGTCATTTTCCCCGTGGTACTGATTTTGGGTGGATTGATGACCAGTTTTACCGAAAAGGAAGATAAAGACCGGCAACCGGTCCCGTACCGTCCCATCAAATGGGGAAACATCGTGATTTTCCTGGGGATATTGCTGGTGAGCGGAATCCTGTCTGAAACCTCCCGGAAGCAGGAATGGCCCAACAGGAAAAGCTTTAACCTTTTTGAAAACTTTTACCGTTTTGGGAGCATCGTATTCGGTGGCGGCGATGTGCTCATCCCCATGATGTATGAACAATACGTGGTAAGGCCGAATGCGGAACGTGTGCTGCAAAAGAAGAAAAATGTAATCCGTGTTGAAGCGGATGATTTCCTGACGGGTGCGGGGATCGTGCGGGCGATACCAGGTCCGGTGTTTTCCATCGCTTCATTTACCGGCGGCCTGGTGATGAAGAACGAAGGGAAAAGCCGGCAGATCATGGGATGTATTATCGGGGCCGTTGGAATATTTCTCCCGAGCGCCTTGCTGGTACTCTTTTTTTTCCCCGTATGGCATAACCTTCACCGGTATGAGGGAATTTACCGTGCCCTGAAAGGGATCAATGCCGCGGTAGTGGGCATCATGATCGCTTCCACCATTTATCTTACCAGGGACCTTTCGCTGGCGGGCATCGTGGAAGGAAGGGCGATCAGTTTCCTGAATATGGGCGTTATCGCAGGCACCTTTGTGATGTTGATGTTTTCGCGATTACCCGCCCCGGTCATCGCCCTGGCATGTCTTTTACTGGGATGGATCTTTTAGCGGCCGGTAATAATGGTTCCGGTCGATTTCTTCCTTCACGATATCGGGTACGAGGTAGCGGATGGATTTGCCCGCGGCAATCATTTCACGGATATCCGTAGCCGAAATCTGCAGCAGGGGAGCCTGCAGGGAAGTTGCCGCAACGGGAAGGTCGGTGCGTATCGGGAAGCCTGGCCGCTCGTACACGTATACAGGGTAGCGGCTCATAATCACCGGTGCGTTTTTCCATTTGTCCAGGTTCTGGAAACTGTCGCTTCCCATCAGGATGGAAAACTGGTGGGAGGGATACTTTTCTTCCAGGTAGGCCATGGTGTCTATCGTATAAGATGGCTTGGGCAAACGAAATTCGATATCCGTCGCTTTCAGCCTTGTTTCTCCCTCCAGGGCCAGCTGCGCGAGATGCAGGCGATGGTATTCATTGAGCAGTCCCTTGCTCGGTTTAAACGGGTTCTGTGGTGAAATGACCAGCCAGATCTGGTCCAGGTCTGTGTGCTGAAGGGTGTAGTTGGCAATGATCAGGTGACCGTGGTGAATGGGATTAAAGGAGCCAAAATATAGACCAATTTTCATAAAACATTGATATACAGCTAGTTAGCTTTCTCTGTATCGACCATGATCTTGGACGCTTCATTGAGGCGAAGACTAACCGCATACCCGGCAACCTGAATGGCGATGGGATCGCCCATGGGTGCTACTTGTTCAACGATTACCGTTTCGCCTGGTATAAATCCCATTTCCATCAATTTCAGGAAAATATCATCCTGCTCAAAATCTCTGATAACACCGGATTCACCCGGTTCCAATTCGGATAATCTTTTAATCATAAGGAGCAATAGCTTCTGGAACAAAGCTAAGCCAGGCTGGATTGATTTCTCTGTATCTTGGATTGAATTTTATGGCAAGGATATCTTTTGCATATCAATTGGCCTATCGGGGTCCCGAAAACAAGGCAAGGCTTCGTGATTTCCTGGTAAGGCTGGCCGGCCGCGAGGGTTATGGTATCGACGAGCTGAACTATGTCATCTGCTCGGATAAGTACCTGCTGCAGATCAACCAGGCCTATTTGTCGCACGATTACTATACGGACATCATCACTTTTGACCTCCGGGAGACGGCCGGGGCTATCAAGGGGGAGATTTATATAAGTCTCGACCGGGTTCGGGATAATGCAAAGACTTGGCGCCAGCCGGTCTATAAGGAATTGCACCGGGTGATTTTTCACGGGTTATTGCACCTCTGCGGCTATAAGGATACGTTAAAAGCGGACCAGGCGCTTATGCACCAGAAGGAAGATTTTTACCTTGGGGAATATTTCCGACGCTGATATGTTCCACGTGAAACAATTCGCCCTTTTTTTATTCCTTACCCTGCCCTTCTTCGGATATGCACAGGGTACGGTTGTCATGGAGAAGAAGGACTTTATCTTCAATCGGGAAAAGGACCCCGGTGTAGAAAAATTCCTCTCAGGGTTTCCCGAACTGGAAAAGCTGGATCCCCTTGAGCAGGAAAGTTTTTACTGGATCAACCTGCTAAGAAAGGATCCGGCTGCCTTCTCACAGCATTACCTCGAACCATTTGTAGAGCAGTTCCCCGAACTGAAAGACAGCTATGTCCGGTCGCTCAAAAAAGAACTTCGCGAATCGCCACCCCTCGGCATGATTGCCCCGGCGGCCATTGTCCAGAAGGAGGCCGACCGGCATGCCAATGACCTGGCGAAGAGACTGAAAAAGATTTCCCATGAAACCAGTAGTGGCCGGTCCTTTTCCCAACGGATGGCCGATGCTGGAATAAAGCGTTGTGCGGGAGAGAATGTCTTTGAGGGCGAAGCAGATGCATTACAGGCCCTGTTGCTGCTGCTGATCGACCAGGGTGTTCCAAACCTTGGCCACCGGAAGGCCTTGCTTAACCCGTCCTTTAATATAATGGGCGTTTCTGCGGAGCCTACCTCGGATTCCGTTCATTTTATCGTCCAACTGTTCTCCTGCCAATAGGTTCCACGTGGAACAGTCCGCCCGGTTCCGGCTGGAATCGTAATTTTGCCCCATGTTTCCTGAGTATGATGTTATTGTAGTAGGCGCCGGCCATGCCGGTTGTGAGGCTGCGGCCGCTGCCGCCAATATGGGCAGTCGGACGCTCCTGTTGACCATGAACATGCAGACAATGGCACAGATGAGCTGTAACCCGGCTATGGGAGGCATCGCGAAGGGGCAGATTGTGCGGGAGATAGATGCCCTTGGCGGATATTCCGGGATCGTGACAGACCAATCGATGATCCAGTTTCGGATGCTGAATAGGTCCAAAGGGCCAGCCATGTGGAGCCCCCGTGCGCAGAGCGACCGCATGCTTTTTACCAAGAAATGGCGTGAGATGCTGGAACAGACCCCCAACCTGGATTTTTACCAGGATATGGTGAATGGGATCCTGGTAAAAGACGGTCGATGCGTGGGGGTGAAAACCGGGATGGGGCATGAAATCCGGGCAAGAGCGGTGGTGCTTACGAATGGTACCTTTCTGAACGGCATTATTCATGTTGGCGAAAAGAACTTCCAAGGGGGCCGGATGGCTGAGAGAGCCTCCTCCGGGATCACCGAACAACTCCAGTCACTTGGTTTTGAAAGCGATCGGTTAAAAACCGGTACGCCGCCCCGGATAGACGGGAGAAGCCTGGATTACACGCGAATGGAAGAACAGCCGGGAGACCCAGAGATTTCCGGCTTTTCATACCTGGACATAGAGAAAATCAATCCCCGGCAACAAAGAAGCTGCTGGATAACCTATACCAACGACCAGGTTCATGAAACCCTGAAGACGGGATTTGCCCAAAGCCCCATGTTTGCCGGGCGGATCGACGGTGTGGGACCACGCTATTGCCCCAGCATCGAAGACAAGATCAACCGTTTTGCTGAGCGCGACAGGCACCAGCTTTTCGTGGAACCGGAAGGCTGGGACACCGTGGAAATCTATGTAAACGGCTTCAGCACATCCCTGCCCGAAGATGTCCAATTCAAAGCCCTTCGTATGGTTCCCGGGTTCGAGCAATGCAGGATGTTCCGGCCCGGGTATGCCATCGAATATGACTATTTTCCCCCTACACAGCTTGACTACTCATTGGAAACCAAGCTATTACAGAATCTTTTCTTCGCCGGCCAGATCAACGGAACCACCGGGTATGAAGAGGCTGCCTGCCAGGGCCTGATGGCCGGCATTAACGCCCATTTGAAAGTTAGGGAACTGGAGCCCCTGGTTCTCAAAAGAAGCGAGGCGTATATCGGGGTGCTGGTGGATGACCTGATCAGCAAAGGTACCCAGGAACCTTACCGGATGTTTACGTCCAGGGCAGAGTACAGAACCCTGTTGCGCCAGGATAATGCAGACCTGAGGCTGACGGCCATCAGTCGGCGCCTGGGCCTGGCATCGGAGGCAAGGGTGGAAAGGCTCCGGGAAAAAGAGACCGGGGTAGCAGATATAAAGTTGATTATCAATGAGTTGTCTATAGAGCCTGGAGAACTTAACGGATTCCTGGAGAGCAAGTCATCGGCTCCCCTTAGTCAAAAACAGAAATTATCACAGATCCTGCTTCGCCCCGGCATCAGCCTCCAGGAACTCGCAGCGGCCCTGCCCAAATTGGGCGAAGCGCTGCGGGGGTACCGCCCTGAAATCATTGAACAGGCTGAAGTGCAGGTAAAATATGATGTGTACATAGAAAAGGAGAGAGAACTGGTGGGCAGGATGAGCCAGATGGAAGAACTGGAAATTCCCTTTTCCTTTGATTATACACGGGTCAAAGCCATCAGCACGGAAGCTCGTGAAAAACTGGGAAGGATTAAGCCGAGGACACTTGGCCAGGCATCCCGGATTTCCGGCATCAATCCTTCCGATGTACAGATCCTGATGGTATATATGGGTAGATAGGCCACCTGGAATTCCTCAGCCATGCAACAAAATTCCGCATCCGACAAACAGCTGGAGCTACTGCATACTTTTGTGCAGCGGATTCATCCGATGGGAGACGACGCGTGGAACGCATTTGCCGGGATATGGCACACGGTAAAGGTTAAACGAAAAACGGGCCTCTTGTCGCCGGGCCAGACGGAACGGCATGTATATTTTGTACTGGAAGGTGTCCAGCGGGCGTATTTCATGGATGACGACGGCAGGGAGACAACGATTGTCTTTACCTATCCAACATCCTTTTCCGGGGTCGCGGATTCATTTCTCACCCAAACACCCAGCATCTATTTTTTTGAAACC
The DNA here is from genome assembly GCA_025455365.1 of Chitinophagaceae bacterium. GTDB lineage: Bacteria > Bacteroidota > Bacteroidia > Chitinophagales > Chitinophagaceae > Pollutibacter. The sequence goes on from JALOMP010000003.1 coordinate 13,734, forward strand.
CTCACACCCAGTCTTTTCCTACGGTCGGACTACCCGTCTTTCCAGGAAATCACGGACCGTTATCCAAGCGTAGAGCGCATGATCCGCCAGGCAACGGCTTTTGCTCTGAAAGGCGCCCTGGAACGGCAGGTCGAGCTCAGCGCGTTTTCGGCAGAGCGGAAATTCACCACCCTGCTGCGGCGAAGTCCGCATCTCCTGCAACTGATTCCGCAGAAATACCTGGCTTCCTACGCAGGGATTGATGAAGCCACTTTCAGCAAGCTCATGAAAAAGATTCGTCTCTGAAATCTTGGCCGATTCCAATTTTTTCCATCCAGGTCCGCAATAGTTTTGGTGTAAATTTAAAAGAGATGCCTCCCACGTATGTAACCAGTGATTTCTTAAGCCAGCGGATCCGGGAAACAGAAAAAATAATCCGTGAAGTCCTGCTGCTGGCGGACTCCCATGCACCCGGTGATTTTCTTGTTCAACCGGATCCCGCCAGCTGGTCGGCTGCACAGGTGATAGAGCACCTGAATAGCTACAACCGGTACTACCTGCCCGCCATAAGGCATGCATTGGAAAAGAAACCATTACCGGTTACGCGTGAACGTTACCATGCCGGCTGGCTGGGCGCGTATTTTGCCGCCCTGATGATGCCTCAGCCAGGCGGACGGGTAAAGAAGAAAATGCAATCGCCCCGTGACCACCGGCCGGCCCCGGCATTGGATGTGGTAAAAGTGCTTGAAGAATTCAAGTCCGGTCAGGAACTGTTGCTGGCGTACATGCGTGAGTCAGCAAAAACGGATATCGGGGCGATCCGGATTCCCGTTTCAATCAGTCCGCTGATCCGGCTTAAACTGGGGGATACATTTCATTTCCTGGTTGCCCACCAGCTTCGCCATCTTGAACAGGTAAAGAGAATTTTTCCTATTTTAATGTCGCTAAAGTTAGTGACACCCCCCAGCGGGAAATAGCATCGCTTCACTACAAACTCGTCGGCTTCAGATCCTCACCCGTGAACGCATCCCCCAAATTGGTGCAGCCCTTATTCAAACACTTAAAACCATCACATGCAACACAAGAACCGTAGTGTACTTTCTAGCCTGGTTGCCATGCTTTTTTTAATTGCCTGGTCCTGTGGCAATCCCGATTCCAGTCAGCCGGAAACACAGACAGATTCACCGGGCATTGCGGACAGCGTACAAGCCAGCCTTGACAGGGGACGTTACCTTGCAAACCATGTTACGGGATGCCTCGATTGCCACAGCCAACGGGATTTCACGAAATATGCGGGCCCGATCATACCCGGAACCGAAGGCAAGGGCGGGGAGCTTTTCGATCCCAAAGTGGGCGTACCGGGAGAAATTTATGCGCCGAATATAACACCGGCTGCCCTGAAGGACTGGACCGACGAAGAATTGACAAGGGCGATCACCGAGGGCATCAACAAAAAGGGCGATACGCTCTTCCCGTTGATGCCTTATATGACATTCGCCCAAATGTCACAGGCCGATATCCAGGATATCATCCGATATATCAGGAGCCTGGCGCCTATTGAGAACACGGTTCCGCCCCGTAAACTCTTCATTCCGATTGCGGCCGCTGTACCCCCTCATCCCAAGCCAGACCTGGCAAAGAATATTAAACCCTCTCCGGACGACCCGGTAAAATATGGTGAATACCTGGTTCGCAGCGGGTCCTGTTCCGACTGCCATACGCCCATGGTGAACGGCGCCCCGGATTTTGCCCGCTACATGGCCGGGGGTAACAGCTTTAGTGACGGTGTTTTCACGGTGATATCGCCCAATATCACCTCCGACACACTCACAGGCATTGGTAAGTGGACGGAAGAAATGTTCCTGCAGAAATTTGCCGCCAGTGCGGAAAAGGCCCGCCAGGCAGATAAACCCGGGGCAATAAACACATTTATGCCCTGGGAATTCTTTGCCAGTATGAAACAGGAAGACCTGAAGGCGATTTATGCCTACCTCAGAACGGTAAAGCCCGTCCAACAAACCATCGTCAAATGGCCACCACCATCTTCACAGAAAAAAGCGAAATCCTAGCATAAAAAAACCGGCCACTGGCCGGCTTTTTTTTGGGTTTTCCTGTTCAGGCTACCAAACGCAGGTGTTTAACCCCGTTTTGCCGCGTATGCTGAAGGGCTTGCCTGGTCACAGGATCCAAACCATCAATCAGCGTCCATTTTTGTTCATATGTTTCGGTGGTGTCCGTATCCAGCCAATGCCTGATTTCGCTTACGGCCATGCCTTTAAGCAGTATAACCGCAAAGGCGTCACCGGATCCGCCGGCCCGTGTAAACAGTTCGGACAATTCTTCGAGGGAGCTGCTTTTATGTGCGGCCTGGCCTGCAATTTCCCTGAAAATGGCATCCTGGTGGTTCATGTAGACCATCAGGAAAGAAACCATCTTGCAAAATGCTTCCTGTATGGCGATGCCGGTTTTCAGAAAATGACCGGTAGTGCCCGGCTGGAAATACTGTTGTACAAGCCTTTCCAGCATCCGGCTATGGGATTCGGCTTCCCTTTTTTCTTCTTCCAGCAGGGATACGGAAAAGGGGGCTTCCAGGGCCAGCGCAGGGAAAAAGAACTGGGTTTCCAGTAAATATTTCCTGTCCAGCGTTCTGAGTAATTCCTGTAGTTCAGAGGCCATTTTACGGCCTTCTTCGGTGTTGGTAAAGTCCGTTTGCTGAACCCTTATCCCGGTTTCGAAGAGCCATACCCTGAAGCCCTTGTGGATTCTTTCGTTCATTCCTGCCTGTTTCATGTCCTTGCTTTTGTGTCTTTTGTGAATCGTTCGTCTGCATATATAGACGTGGCAGGAAAGCAGATGTTACAGCCTGGGCCGGGTATGTCGGTAAAAAACGGCCAGTTCCACACCTGTGGCTGGTGGACGGGATGAACGGGGCAGACTGTTAAACATTTTGACAGTTTTGCAGAAATGCCTGTTTCAAATTAAGCGGTACATTTGGGTATGACCAGCACCATGTATTCTCCGGCGGAAATCATGCGATTTTTTCCCCTGTTTGACAGGGAACTTGCCGATTTTCTGTCTGAAATAGGCGAATTAAAAACCTTTAAGGAAGGCGAAGTGCTGATGAAGACCGGCCAGTATTTCAAGGCATCCATGCTGCTCGTCAGCGGCCGGGTCAAACTTTACCGCGAAGGGGAGGACGGAAACGAGTTTTTCATGTATTTCCTCGAAGGGGGGAATGCCTGTGCCCTGAGCATGATCTGCGCTACCCGGAACCAGGCCAGCGGCATCATGGCCGTGGCGGTGGAAGATACGGAAGTGATCATGATCCCCATCCGGTATATGGACCAGCTGATGACCCAGTATAAGTCCTGGTATTATTTCGTCCTGGAAACCTACCGTAACCGTTTTGAAGAACTGCTGGTAGTGATTGACAATATCGCGTTCAAGAATATGGACGAACGGCTGGAATGGTATCTCCGCCAGCAGGCTGCAAAAATTGGCAACCACTTAAGCCTCACCCACCAGCAGATTGCCAATGACCTGAATTCATCCAGGGAAGTCATTTCCCGCCTCCTGAAAAAGATGGAAAGAAATAACCGTCTTATCCTGCACAGGAACCATATCGAGTGGATCGGATGATGGTGAGAAATTTCTGCTGATTCCTGCTTTTCCAGCGTAGACTGATTGCCATCTGGCGACAGGTTTCAATGTGACAAAAGTCATAGATGGCTGCTTTTTTAATGGTCAATTTTGTATTCCAACCATTAAAACAGCCAATATGAAAATCGAGCAAATTTATACAGGATGCCTGGCACAGGGCGCTTATTACATTGAATGCAATGGTGAAGCGGCCGTAGTGGATCCGCTGCGCGAAGTATCGCCTTACCTGGAGAAAGCTAAAAAGGATGGTGCCAGGATCAAGTATGTATTTGAAACCCATTTTCACGCAGATTTTGTGTCCGGTCATCTCGACCTCGCCAAAGCTTCCGGCGCAACGATCGTGTACGGTCCTACGGCGAAGCCCGCATTCGAAGCACATATCGCGAAAGACGGGGAGGAATTCAAACTGGGCAATATCACGATCCAGGTAATCCACACACCCGGGCATACCATGGAATCCAGCTGCTTCCTGCTGAAGGACGAAACGGGAAAACCAACAAGCCTGTTCAGTGGGGACACGCTGTTTATTGGCGATGTGGGTCGTCCTGATCTCGCGCAAAAAGTCATTGCGGAACTGACGCAGGAAAAACTCGCGGCGCACTTGTTTGAATCCCTTCGCAACAAGATCATGCCTTTGGCGGATGATATTATCGTTTACCCCGCCCATGGTGCAGGCAGCGCCTGCGGCAAGAACATGAGCAAGGAAACCACGGATACCCTGGGCAACCAAAAGAAAACAAATTATGCGCTGAATCCTAACCTCACCAAAGAAGGGTTCATCAAGGAAGTACTTACCGGGTTGGTGGCGCCTCCTGCTTATTTCCCATTGAACGTGCTCATGAATATCAAGGGATACGACAGCATCGACGAAGTACTGAAGCGCGGACAGCATAAACTGGGACCTGCCGCTTTCGAAGCAGCTGCCAATGAAACCGGCGCCCTGGTACTCGATACCCGTACCCCGGAATCTTTCGCCCAGGGATTCGTTCCCAATTCGATCAATATTGGTATCGATGGCAGTTTCGCCCCCTGGGTAGGAACCCTGATCCCCGATATCAAGCAACAGATACTGCTGGTAACAGAACCGGGCAGGGAAGAAGAAGTGATCACGAGGCTTGCGCGGGTAGGGTATGATTACTGCATTGGTTACCTGGACGGCGGATTTGAAGCCTGGAAGAAAGCCGGCCTTGAAACGGACAGCATCCGTTCCATCACCGCAGACGAACTCGCAGACATCAGGGCAAAAAATAAGGACGCCCATATCCTGGACGTTCGCAAGAAAAGCGAATTTGATTCAGAGCATGTGGTTGACGCGGAGAACGCTCCACTTGATTTCATCAATGATGCCCTTGCCCGGATCAACAGGAAGGAAACCTACTACGTGCATTGTGCCGGCGGCTACCGGTCCATGATTTTTGTATCCACCCTGCGTGCCCGCGGATTTGATAACCTGGTGGATGTGAAAGGTGGATTCAAGGCCATCAAGGAAACCGGAAAATTCAAGATCACAGATTATGTGTGCCCCAGCACCATGCTTTGATCTGCAAGAAAGGTCATACGACAGCAAAAGATAGTGGACATTGAACGTTCACATTCAGGTTCTTTAGTGTTTGAGTAACGGGGGGATGTTTCTACTCCCCCCTTGATTTTTTAACAACCTTAATAAATTATATGGAAACCATTACACTTCATTCCATGCCGCGCATCGGCGACATGGCACCCGATTTCAAAGCGGTCACCACACAGGGCCCCCTGCAATTTTCGGACTTTAACAAAGGCCACTGGGTCGTTTTCTTTTCACACCCGGCCGACTTTACACCGGTCTGCACCACCGAGATGAGTGGTTTCGCACTTGAACAGGAATCATTCTTTGAAAAGCGAAACACCAAACTGCTCGGGCTCAGCATTGACAGCATCCACTCCCATATTGCCTGGGTGGACAACGTGAAGAAGAACACGGGAATCTATTTCAAGTTTCCCATCATCGCTGATCTCGATATGTCCGTATCGAAGCTTTACGGCATGCTCCAACCCGGTGAAAGTGAAACAGCCGCCGTGCGCGCGGTATTCTTCATCGACCCAACCGGAAAGATCCGGCTTATCATGTACTATCCACTCAGCGTGGGCCGGAATATGCACGAAATCAAGCGGGCACTAATCGCCCTGCAGACCAATGACGAACATAAAGTAGCCCTGCCCCTGAATTGGGAACCGGGCGATAAGGTCATCGTTCCGCCGCCGAAAACCCTGAAGGAATATGAGGACCGGGTGAACAGCGGACTCGAAATGGTAGACTTCTACCTGGCAAAAAAAGAACTTACATAATTAAATAAAACCAATCGCCCGTACACCGGGCGCCAAAAAATAATACCCATGCAGTCATTAAAGGAAATCATCAAGGAAAAGAATGTTGTTTTTGTAGATGTCAGAACCCCGCAGGAATTTAACGAAGGTCATATCCCGTCTGCCCTGAACATACCCCTGGACCAGATCATGGGGCGGATGGAAGAACTGGAAGGCGCGGAAGGCCCTATCGTTCTTTATTGCCGCAGCGGCAACCGCAGCGGCATGGCCCTTCATATCCTGCAGTCAGAGGGGTTCAAAAACCTCTATAACGGAGGGGGCATTGATGACCTGCGTTACCTGCTGAACTGAAACATGCCAATCATCAAAAACGAGTTATGAAAACCACTATTCGCAGAGCCTTTTTGGCGTTTGCCGGCTTATTATTTGCGGCGAACATATACGCGCAGGACACCAGCGGCAAAGCCATTTCACCGGAGCAATTTGAAAAACGAATGCACAAACGGAAGGTCACGGTACTGGATGTGCGAACGCCCGAAGAATATGCGGAAGGCCATTTGCATCATGCCGTGCACATCAACGTGCTGGACAGTGCAGCCTTTGTGTCAAAAGTGCAATCGCTGAAAAAAAACAGGACCTACCTGCTTTACTGCAAGAGCGGACGGCGTTCCGGAAAAGCGTTGGTGATGATGCAGCAACAGGGATTCCGCAAGCTGTACCATATGGACGGCGGGATCACCGCGTGGAAGGGAGCTGTTGAAAAAACGGAGGAGCCTTGATGGAGCGGATAAAACAGATGGGACTGGCCACCCTGTTGATCCTGGTGATACTCCCGCTTTCGTCCGCCCTGGCCCAGCATGGGGAGGATCTGCCATCCAATGCAAGGGCAACGCCGGATACCAATACCCTGCGTCATGCGCTGCGGAAAGGAAAGTTTGATGCGCATTTCCGGTTGTATTACATGGCTACCCAGAATGAGCAGGAGTTGAGCGACTATTATGCGCTGGCTTTTGGGGGTGGTGTAAAATACGAGACAGGCGCCTACAAGGGTTTTCGCCTGGGGGTGGGAGGATTTTTTACCTGGAATCTTGCCTCTTCGGACCTGGCTGCGCTGGATCCGGTAACGGGCGCCAAGAACCGGTACGAGATCGGGCAGTTTGACGTGGAGGACCCGGAGAATAAAAATGACCTGGATCGGCTGGAGGATTTTTACATTTCCTACGCACATAAAAACTGGAAGCTCACTTTTGGTAAGCAAGTGATGCAATCGCCCTTCGTGAACCCGCAGGACGGACGCATGCGCCCAACAGGGGAACAGGGATTATGGGGCTACTGGCAGCCTTCCCGCAAATGGAAGATGGAAGGTGGTTGGCTGACCAAGATTTCTCCCCGGGGAACCGTACGCTGGTTTGATATCGAAGAATCCATCGGGGTTTACCCGGTTGGGTTGAATATATATGGTGAAAAAAGCCAGTATAAGGGGAACCTGGAATCCGCCGGCATCGGGATTTTAGGATTGCACTATCAGGTAACGGATCATATCAGGCTGCAGGGCTGGGATCATTTCGTGGAAGGGATATTCAATACCGCCTTCATGCAAGCTGATGCGGAATGGCCCGCAGGCCGGAACTTCAGCTGGCTTGGAGGGTTTCAATATACTTATCAGCATGCCGTGGGCGATGGCGGCAACTCGGATCCCCACAAAGCCTATTACCATCCCGATGAGCAATCGCAGGTATTCAGCGCGCGGGCCGGTGTCCGGAACAAGCATACGCAGATCCTCCTGAACGCCACCCGGATTACCGCAGACGGCCGTTTTCTCATGCCAAGGGAATGGGGCCGGGAACCCTTTTATACATTCCTGCCCAGGGAACGCAGCGAGGGCAATGGCGATGTGAAGGCCATTTCCATGAATTTCATCCGGCAGTTTCCACAACAGCGAATCCGGGCTGAACTTGGCTATGGCTATTACGACCTTGCCGATATCCGGAATGTCCGGCTGAACAAATATCAATTCCCTTCCTATCACCAGTTCCTGGCGGATGTCCGCTACCGGTTCGGAGGTTTCCTGGAAGGTATGAATGTACAGGCATTGTATACCTTTAAACGTAACGCCGGGGAAACCTACGAGGATCCCCGGTACGTGATCAACAAGGTAAACATGCACCATTTCAACCTGGTTGTCAATTACCTGTTTTGATCCTGCAGGGATATTTAACACGATAAACAGGAAGACTATGTGATATAAATCACGTTCTGCCTGACTTTTTTCCGCAAATTTTACATAAACATAAATTTTCAGCGCTTATGTCATTTATTGAATGGATTAAACAACCGTGGCCATGGTATGTGGCTGGCCCACTCATCGGGCTGATGGTTCCCACCCTCCTGATACTGGGGAACCGGACTTTTGGCATCTCTTCTTCCTTGCGCCACGCTTGTGCGGCCTGTGCCCCGGGTGATATCGCCTTTTTCCAGTACGACTGGAAGAAGGAAACCTGGAATTTGCTTTTCGTGGCAGGGATCGTCGTGGGCGGTTTCCTGGCGGCATCCTTCCTGAGCAATGGCTTGCCGGTTAACGTCAATCCAAAGCTGGTGGAGGAAATGAGCGGGTATGGGATTACCAATTACACCGGGACGGTGCCCACTGACATTTTCAACTGGCCGGCCCTGTTGACGGCGCGGGGATTGATCATGATGGTCCTGGGTGGATTCCTGGTAGGTTTTGGAACCCGGTATGCGGGTGGCTGTACATCGGGTCACGCGATTATGGGATTATCCAACCTGCAATGGCCATCGCTGGTTGCCACCGTTTCATTCATGGCCGGAGGGTTCATCATGGCCAATCTCGTGCTTCCCTTCATTCTTAAACTCTGACAAAAATCATTATGGAAAAAGTTGCAGATATCAAGGACCCTGTGCTGGTCGAAGAAAAAAACACGGATTTTGAAGTAAGGTCGCTCGATGCGGTTTGCATTAACCAGGAAGAAGTGCAGGTTCCCAAATGGCACCTGATCAAGTATATGCTGCTGGGGGTTTTGTTCGGGATCATCCTGGTGAAATCCGAAGTGATTTCATGGTTCCGCATACAGGAAATGTTCCGCCTGCAGAGTATTCATATGTTCGGCGTCATCGGCTCGGCCGTTGTGGTGGGGATGATCTCCGTGTTCCTGATCAAGAAGTTCAAAGTGAAAACGATATACGGGGAGAAAATCGTGCTGAGCGACAAGAAATTCAACAAAGGACAGATTTATGGTGGCCTGACTTTTGGGTTTGGATGGGCCCTCACGGGTGCCTGTCCCGGTCCGCTTTTCGCACAAATTGGCTCGGGAGCGACGGTCATTATCGTCACTCTGCTGAGTGCGATTGCAGGCACGTGGATATACGGACGATTCAGGGAAAAGTTGCCGCATTGATCATGACAACGCTTGCCTTCATGAAAAACAGCCTTGGTTTTCTACACCGGGTTTTCCGCCAGGGGCGATCGCAATGGTCGCTGGCCCTCGTCGGCTTCGTCCTTGCGGCAGCTTCCTGCGGAGGCGGGGAAGGTGGCGACGGGGGTGCTAAAACTGCGGCCGTGAGCGATTCCATATATGTTGAAGAATCGCCTTGGCGTGGCTGGAACAAGTACCAGATCAAACTGGAGGATACACTCGCCCGGTACGGACGGGAACTTATTGAACATACGTCCCGGTACCTGGGTCCCAAAGGAACCGTAGCAGCCATTTCCAATGGAATGAACTGCCAGAATTGTCACCTGGACGGTGGTACCATTCCCTGGGGAAATAATTACAGCGCCGTGGTATCCACCTATCCGAAATTCCGTGATCGCAGCGGTTCGGTGGAAACCATTCCCAAAAGGGTGAACGACTGTTTTGAACGAAGCCTGAATGGAAAAGCGCTGGATACTGCCAGCCGGGAAATGAAAGCCATACTCGCCTATATGCACTGGCTAGGCGATGATATACCGAAGGGTAAGAAACCCAAAGGTTCAGGCATCATGGAACTTCCTTTTATGGATCGAGCGGCAGACCCGGCGGCCGGCAAAGCGGTCTACATGGCCAAATGCCAGGTTTGCCATGGGCCGGACGGCCAGGGTCAGAAATCGGCCGATGGTTATGAATATACCTATCCTCCCCTGTGGGGTGAGCACAGTTATAATAGCGGGGCAGGACTGTTTCGGATTACAAGGTTTGCGGGCTATGTAAAGGCATCGATGCCCTTCGGGCTGGCCGATCATAAAAATCCGCAGCTGAGCGATGCAGAAGCCTGGGATGTGGCTGCTTTTGTGAATTCACAACCCCGGCCTAAGAAAGACCTCAGTGGCGACTGGCCGGACATTTCCAAGAAACCCCTGGATCATCCTTTTGGTCCGTACGCGGATGGATTTACGGAAAATCAGCATAAATACGGGCCTTTTGGACCGATAGAAAAAGCGAGAAAAGAAAAAAGCAGGAAATGACACCCTCTTCATTCGAGGGCATCATTTCCAGGTTCTTTGAATATTAGCCAGCGAAAACATAGCCGCAGCCTTTTTCCTGTGCCCGACCCAGTGCCCAGACGCCGGAAGGTACCGGCTGTATACCGGGAATAAGGTTATTTGTCCAGTCGCTGATCACGTCGTTGGCCTTGAGTTGCATGGAGCCGGCAACCACATTGCCATACACGGTCATCGCGGCCTGGCAGACGCAGAAAAGGACACCGCTTTTCATGAGCTGGTTGATACCGATTTCAACTTCGCCGATACCAGGGACCATAAACGCGCCCGGTGGCGGGTTCCAGAATGGATTGCGGGTGGCTGGTTTGCTGGTGGCAGGGTCCATGGCCTTAAAGACCTCGCCAAACTTGTATTTTTCCCACATTCCCTGGGTCATCGCGTAGGGGATGGCTGCATGCCGCAATACAACAACGGCGCAGCAATCCTGCTCGAGGGCCCCGGTAGCCTTGTTTGTCATGAGGAAAACCCTTGGCCAGGCAAAGGGATAGATTTCATGCGGTTGGGTAACGTCGAAGACCATTTTGTGTTTCCCTTTGATGCGGTCGACCCAGGCTCCCGGGTCTTCGGCGAAATGAGTGGGTGTATTTGATTCAAGGGGTGAGGAAATTTCATCGAAGGATGAAAGCCCGATTGTAGCGGCACCGGCTGCAATGGATTGGATGAATTTACGGCGATTAGAGTGGTGCGCCGTTGCATGCGGGTCCATGTGTAATGGTTTTAAGCGTTAAGAAAAGATCTAAAGCGACTATTAAGTTACATTATAAAAAGACCCATAACCAAATTTATTACGGTTAAAGATCAACCTGCAAGCCATATGAAATCGGAAAAAAGCCAGATCCAGGTCCCTTGTTCCTGCGGCAGCATCCATGCACAGGATCGCCGTCATTTCCTCAAAGACATGTCCCTTGGTTTTGCGGCCCTATCCGGGATCCCGCAAGTGGCCGGCGCGATGGGGGGTATGGCTTCCCGGGAACAGGAATGGTCCCGAAGTGGCGTATTACAGCAGGGCAAGGCGCAGCGGATCACCCTGCTCCACACGGCGGATATTCATGCGCAACTATATACACACGACGAGTTTTTCTGGGAGAAGGGAGGGCCGGTTTACAAGCCCCGTGGCGGCATGGCGGTTCTGAAAACCATGTTGCAGACCCTGAAAAAAGACAATCCCGGTAAGACATTGCTGATTGATGGGGGCGATTGCTTCCAGGGAGGTGGCGTGGCGGCCCTGAGCGAAGGGAAGGCCATCGTGCCCCTGATCAATAATATCGGGTACGACCTGATGCTGCCCGGCAACTGGGAGGTGGTTTATGGAAAAGAGATGATGGAGAAAGACCTGGGCGGGTATGATGCGCAGAAAATATGTGCCAACATGTTTCACGATACCCGGGATGACCGTAAGGGGGAACTGATGTTTCATCCTTGGTGGACCACACATTTCGGGGACACTAAAATTGGGTTTATCGGTTACAATGACCCCTTGACCCCCCGGCGACAATCGCCTGCTTACAGCGAAGGTATCCAGTTTACCAAGCCAGAGAAAAACGTGGCGCGGTATATCCGCTACCTGCGGGACTATGAGCTGTGTGACATGGTTTTCCTGGTGACCCATATGGGCCTTGCGCAGCAGGTTGACCTGGCCAACCAGCCTTACGTGGATGGCGTTGATTTTATCCTGGGTGCAGACACACATGAAAGAGTGCGGGAACCGATCCAGGCAAAATACTCGAAAGTGACGGAGCCGGGCGCATTCGGATCCTTTGTATCCAAACTGGATATTATCATCGAGAACGGTAAGGTGAAAGATACCAGTTACCAGCTGCTGGATGTGGACCCTGCCAGGTACAAGCCTGATCCTGAAATGCAGCAACTGGTAAGCAAAGCAAGGGAACCTTACAAACAGGAGCTGGACAAGGTTGTTGGTAAATCGAAAACCACGCTGGTTCGGTATTATGTGCTGGAAAACCCCATGGACAATCTAATTACCGATGCCATCTACTGGAAGTTCAAACCGGATATCGCGTTGAGCAACGGTTTCCGGTTTTGCCCGCCACTGGTTCCGGATCCCAGGACGGGCGTTGCGGAAATTACCAATGAATTCCTGTGGAGCATGATCCCGGTTGATAGTGATGCCAAGACCGGCGTTATAACGGGGGAACAACTCTGGAACTGGCTGGAAAAGGAACTGCACAACGTATTTGCCAAAAATCCCGCACAACGCTTCGGGGGATGGGTGGTTCGCTTCAAGGGCATGGAGATTAATTTCACCGCCTACAACGAAATGGGTAAACGCCTGAACTGGGTAAAGGTGAAAGGAGAGCCGGTGGACCTGGAAAAACAGTATACCATCGTAGCCTGTGAACGGCATGGAGATCCGGATGACAACCTTTGCCGGGTAGAGCATGTGAGCGAGGCCCGTAAATTAGGGGCCACCCTGCACCAGATCATGCGGGAATACCTGGCCGCACATAGTCCTGTTTCGCCGCGGATCGAGAAGCGGGTCACCGCCACGGATGTGCCCCAGGACCTGCTTTCCCAGCTGGAGGGATATCCTTATACTTTCCGCTAATGTGACCGTCGTCACCTTTCGGGACATGCATGCTTGGTACCTTTAACGGTACAACAAATCAACAAACATGAAATCCCATTACGAGGTGCTGATCATCGGAGGTGGCACCGGCGGCATTATGACGGCCGCGCAACTCAAACGCAAGGACAGCAAACTTTCCATCGGGCTCATTGAGCCCAGCAAGGAACATTTTTACCAGCCTGCCTGGACATTGGTGGGCGCAGGTGCATTCAATTTCAACAAGACAAGAAGAGCCGAAGCTTCATTGATCCCGAGCGGTGTGGACTGGATACAGGATTACGCCACCACTTTCCAACCGGAGTCAAACCAGGTCAGTACCCGCAACAGCGGCAATATAACCTACGACGTAATGGTCATCAGCGCAGGCATACAGATGGACCTGGATGCCCTCCCCGGATTACGGGAAGCATTGAAAACCGACAGTGTATGCAGCAATTACCTTGATCCGAAAAAGACATTCGAAGTCCTTAAAAAATTCAAGGGAGGCAATGCTGTTTTCACGCAGCCGGCCACGCCGATCCGTTGTGGCGGGGCGCCCCAGAAAATCATGTACCTGGCGGAGGAATATTTCAAGAAAAGCGGGGTAAGGCCGCAGACCAATGTGGTCTTCGCCACACCCGGCTCCGTCATTTTTGGCGTGAAAGTATTTGCTGATGAACTGAATCGCATCCTGGAAGAGAAACACGTGCATTTTAAAACCTTTTACAAGCCGGTTAGTATTGATCCGGTGAAAAAAGAAATCACTTTCCAGTACACCAAGGCGGACAGTGTGATTGAAGCGTCCAACCTGGATCAGGCGATCGGTGAAAAAACAGGCGAAAAGAACATGGTGACCATGCCTTATGACATGCTTCACCTGGCACCTCCCCAGAGCGCCCCGGACTTCATCAAGCAATCGCCCTTTGCTTACCAGGACGGACCCAATAAAGGCTGGCTGAACGTGGACATCCACACCCTGCAAAGCAATACCTATGCGAACGTGTTCGGCCTGGGCGATTCCGCTGCCCTGCCTACGGCCAAGACCGGTGCGGCCATCCGCAAGCAGGTTCCCGTGGTGGTTGAGAATGTCATCCGGATCCTGCAGCAGATGCCTGTGGGGAAGGAGAAAATTTATGAAGGCTATTCTTCCTGCCCGATCGTTACCGGCTATGGTAAAATGTTACTCTGTGAATTCAAATACGATAATGTGCGCGACAGCGACCCCTTCCTGAGCAAATTCGTGGACACCAGCAAGGAGAAGTGGAGTATGTGGATCCTGAAGAAATTCGGTCTGCCCTGGCTCTACTGGAACATGATGCTCAAAGGACGCATGTAGCCAATCTTCGTTGGTTGTTGTAAGGTGAATAAATACACCTTGCCGGCATGTGTTAACATGCCGGCTTTCTTTTAAGCGAAAACGCAAAGGGGAAAATGGAAAACTGTAACTGTGCGGGAGGTATAAAAAAACCGCCCCGGCAAGCGGGGCGGACAGACACGGATGAAACAGCAAGATCATTCGAATCTCATCATTGTTCTTCTACTTTTACTTCCTTACCGTTTTTGTCAATGGCCAGCCATTTGCCATCCAGCATCACTTTCGCGCTGCCATTGGCAAACTTTTCGGCATAACCGTAGCGGATTGGAATCACTTCTTTCCCAGAACTGTTAATGTATCCCCATAGGTTTTTACGGCTGACAGGAGCAAGTCCCTCGGAAAAGGATCCGGCTTGTTCATAGATAGGATCAATGACATATTTCCCTTCCTTGTTGATAAAGCCAAACTTGCCATCATTGACGGCAGCCAGACCTTCATGGTAGGAATACACTTCATAATATTTTAGCGGGATCACTTCCTTTCCGGAAGTGTCTATAAATCCCCATTTGTTCTTGATCATAACCGCGCCACGCCCCTCTGAAAAACAAAGTGCGTCATCATATTTCAGGGGTACAACCAACTTTCCCGTTATATCAACATAACCCCATTTCCCGTCCTTTTTAACCTTGGCCAGGTCTTCCGCGTACTGGTCAACCAGTTCATAATCCTTCAGACCCTTTTGGCCATAGCTTATGTTAAAAGCCAGCAGGAGGACGATGGCTAATAATTTTTTCATGGCAGTAGTATTAAGCGTGAACAATGATTTGACCAACAAGGTAAATCCATGCTCACCCGCAAACCATGACGGCAAACAGGGTATTTCATACTTGTGATCAGGAATTCATGAAGCCCGGGCGGGGCGGAGCAGCCACTGCTGTTATTCGACAGCCCTGACCGTATAGCCGGCTTTCCGGAGAAGGTTGATAACACCTTCCGGGCCGGGTAAATGACCCGCGCCAACACCAAAAAAACAGGCGTTTTCCTTCATGGCGGTTTCCATCACGGGGATCCAGTTCCGGTTTCTGTTGGCAAGCAGCAGGTTTTCAAATCCTTTCATGTCCGGCGCATCTTCGATCAGCCCCGCGAGGGTGTTCAGGTCGCGCTTTTTATACGCATCTACCATTTTCTGGAATTCTTTCCGCTGCCCGTCGAAATCCCTGACCATGTCCAGGATCATCCTGGCTTCGGTTGTATCCGGAATCTGGTCGAATACGGCGAACTGGTCCTCGAGTTTTTCCAGCCCCCGTATCTCTTTTTTCTGCTGGCCCGCCATGCCCACAAAACTTTGTTCAAAGGAAGCCACGTTGGAACAGGGAAGGATCCGGGTATAGAGCACGCTCATGAGCGTGAAAGGCTTCATCTTGTTAAAAAGCATCAGGGGCATCTTCATGCTGTCTGTCATGAAGCGGCCCAGGGTTTCATAATCTTCCCTGCTCATGAGGTCTTTTAAGGATCCTTCTTTCAGCATGGCCAGTTGCAGCGTTTTCAGGGCCATGGACGGGTCATCCATATCAATTTCCAGGTAGATTGTGGAGGCGGCGCCAAATGCGGATTTTATCGAATCCGAAATTTGGAAATCCTCCGGGCAAATCATATGGATCGTTCCGTACAGGTAAGAAGGTGCCGGGAGGCCCTTACCGCTGATTTGCCAGAGCAGGGCATTTTCCCGGGTATCGGGCGGGGTTACAGTTTGTTTGGAAGCGGTCTTACAGGCCGGGTAGAGAAAAACAACGAACAACAGCGAAACCAGGTATCTCATGCAAGGGTGTTATGCCAGCAAATCTACGAAGGCCTTTGCAGCATTGCCTGTTCTGTTTACAGCCTGCACAGGCGTTCAAGGGCCTGGTCCAGCGTTTCTTCCTTTTTGGAGAAGCAGAATCTCAACACCTGGTGGTCCGTTCCATCCTGGTAGAAGGCCGATACGGGAATGGTAGCCACCCCCGCTTCGCGGGTAAGGCGAACGGCGAAATCCTTGTCCGCCTCATCGCTGATTCGCTCATAGGTGCCGCAGATAAAGTAGCTGCCCCGGGAGGGTTTAAGGCTGAACCGGGAAGCAGCCATACCACGGATGAAATAGTCGCGCTTGGATTGCATCAGGCTTGAAAGGCCGAGGTATGCGTCCCTGTTGGACAGGAAACCGGCGAGCCCCACCTGGACGGGCGTATTGCAGCTGAACGCGTTGAACTGGTGCACCTTCCGGAATTCCGCCGAGAGTTCCGGGGGAGCCACGCAGTAGCCTAGTTTCCAGCCGGTGCAGTTATACACTTTCCCGAAGGAATAGCAGGCAAAGCTTCTTGCGGCCAGTCCCGGGTATCGCAATACCGACTCATGACGGGCGCCATCAAAGACCAGGTGTTCATACACTTCGTCGCTCACAATATAGATACCCTTTCCCGATACCCTCTTCTCCAGTTCCTGCATGTCAGCGGCGGACAACACGGCGCCCGTAGGATTATGGGGTGAATTGATGACGATCGCCTTGGTCCTGGGGCCGATCGCTTTATCCACCAGGTCCCAGGGAATGGAATAGTCTTCCGTGTTCAGCGGGACCAGCACCGCCTTCGCATAGTTGATTTCAATATTCGGCACATAGCTGTCGTAGGATGGTTCAAACACGATGACCTCATCACCCGGTTCCAGAATCGCGGTCAGGGCTGTGTAGATGGCATAGGTACCGCCCGGGGTGATGGTGATGTCTGTGCCAGGGTTGAGCGCAAATCCGTAGAGCCCTTGAATTTTTTGGGCGATGGCTTCCCGCAGGGGCATCCAGCCCGGCATGGGCGCATACTGGTTAAATCCGTCGCGCATGGCTTTGCTGACAGCTTCGATCAGCCCGGCTTCCATCGGGAAATCCGGTAGCCCCTGTCCAAGGTTGATGGCATTGAACTCGGTGGCGAGACCGCTCATGATGGTAAAAATATTGGTGCCTACCCGGGGCAGCCTTGAATATCCGTTCACGTTTTTTTCTTTTTTGATGTATGAATCCCGCTGACCAGTGCATAGGAATGGTCGATCCATTCCAGCAGCCTGCTGCGCGGCACCGAGCCATCCACCACGATTGTGTTCCAGTGTTTTTTGTTCATATGGTATCCCGGGAGCACACAGGCATATTCCGCGCGCAACTCCACGGCCAGGTCAGGGTCGCATTTGACGTTAAAGCGGAGGTCTTCCTCGTCCAGGGGCATCAGCAGGTATGCCTTTCCGTTAACCTTGAAGACGAGTGTGTCCGGACCGAATGGAAGGGTTTCTTCGGTACCGGGCTTTGACAGGCAATATTCCCTTAACGCCTCGAGGTTCATGATTTACCCGGCCGGATGGCTTTATTGGTTTTGTTGGCGGTTTTTTGCTTCCCCTCGGTAGACAAAGCCATTCCCTGCCGGCGGATCATCTTGCCGATATGCGCTGCCTTGCGGAAGCGAAGGGCGCTCCAGTCCTCGTCCACGGCCACCATGCGCACGCCTTCGTACCCTTTTTCGCCCAGCAGCGACCAACCCTCGTCCCGCGTGATCGTGGATGCATATTTTTTGGAAGATTTTTTGGGGTACACCATCCAGAAAATACCATCCTCGTCCAGTTGTTTGATCATCGGCAAGCCGAACTTTTTTACATCGGCCGGGCTTTGCACAAACCCAATGGCAAATGCATAGGATTTCTTGGGCCGGATCTCCGTATCAAGTTCAGTAAGTTTTTTCCAGTGGGCGATGACCGGCATGAATTCCGGTGGCGCTTGCAGGACCAGGACGGGCGACTGGTTTTTAAACTGGAGTTTGGACAGGAGAGCGTCGGACATATGACGGCTGTTTAAGGTTCGGGGATGATGGCGGTGGCTTCGATTTCAACCAGGAAAACCGGATCGATCAGACGGCTCACTTCTACCATGGTGGTGCAGGGACGGATCTCCCGGAAAAACTCACCATGGGCTTTTCCGTATTCATCCCAGCGGCTGATGTCTGTTACAAAAAGCCTTGTCCGGATCACGTCTGAAAGCCTGGCACCGGCCTTTTCCAGCGTTTTTTCGATTTTCTGCAGGATGAACTTTGTTTGCAGGTACGCGTCGTCTCCACCTACCGCTTCGTTCTGTTCATTGACGGCCACGGTGCCGGTGACCTCCACCAGGTTGCCGATCCTGACCGCACGGCTGTATCCTACGATGTCTTCCCATTTGGCGCCTGAAGCATAATTGGTCCGTTGCATGGTGGTCTGCCGTTTTATGTGGCAGTCGTACAAAGAAAACATATATATCCGTATTTTTCGGAGATTGCAGCCACATCAGAAACATCCAAAAAACTAGTACAATGAAAAGAACTTCCAAAGCCGTCTGGAACGGTTCCGGTAAAGAAGGGAGCGGACACCTGTCCACACCATCCGGGGTATTCACGGAAAAACCATACTCCTTCCATTCCCGTTTTGAGCAGGGGGAAGGAACCAACCCGGAAGAACTGATTGCTGCCGCCCATGCGGGTTGTTTCAGCATGAAACTCAGTTTTGTACTCGGCGCCGCCGGATTTACGCCCGATCACATTGAAACGGATTGCACGATCACCCTGGAGAATGGCACGATCACGAATTCCCACCTGGTATTGAAGGCATCGGTACCCGGTATCAGCCAGGAAAAATTCCTTGAATGTGCGAAAGACGCGGAGCAGAACTGCCCGGTCAGCAAGCTGCTGAAGGCGGAGATTACGCTGGACGCAACACTGGTATGAAGGTAGAAATACGATTTTAGAAGTTAGAAGTATCGAAACATACTTCTAACTTCTAAAATCTAAAATCGTACTTCACAGAAACTTATCTCCCTTATTCCTTTTCACTTCCGCCACATATTCCTTGATCTCCTGTTCCTTTTCCCGCTGGCAGATCAGCAGGACATCATTTGTTTCTACCACGATGAAATCTTCCAGTCCCTGTAGGACCACAAGTTTGTCCTTGGGGGCATGCACCATATTTCGATTGGCATCGAATACGATCACATTGTTGCCGGCCACCGCATTACCCAGGTAATCCTTTTCCATGTTTTCGTAGGCGGAATTCCATGTGCCGAGGTCGCTCCAGCCGAAACTGGACGGAATGATATACACGTTGTCCGCTTTTTCCATGATGCCATAGTCGATGGAAATACTCACACACTGCGGGTAGATCCGCTCGATCGCCTTCTTTTCCGCAGGGGTATTGTAGGCTTCTTTTTCCGCATCGAAAACTTCTGCCATTTCCGGCAGGTGTTTTTCAAATGCGTGAACGATATTTTTAACC
>JALOMP010000003.1:33378-34465 GCA_025455365.1 Chitinophagaceae bacterium
GAATTCGCCGCTCTGCATAAAGGTTTTTGCCAGTTCAGTATTCGGTTTTTCGGTGAAGGTTTTCACCTT
Source organism: Chitinophagaceae bacterium (assembly GCA_025455365.1). Lineage (GTDB taxonomy): Bacteria > Bacteroidota > Bacteroidia > Chitinophagales > Chitinophagaceae > Pollutibacter. The sequence continues at coordinate 33,448 of JALOMP010000003.1, forward strand.
GAACACGTTATCGCTTACGGGCTGTTGTTCAAACTGGATATATCCGTAACCGGTGTTCGGGTAACTGGGTTTGATCCCAAGCGTAATCAGGGCTTTGTGCTTTTGTACAAAGTTCATCGCTTCGAGACAGACCTTGGTGAAGCCGGTTTCGTCGGAGATCAGGTGGTCCGCAGGCGCGCAGATGAGGGATCCGTTGGGATCCAGTTGCTGTAATTTGTAGGCGATGTAAGCGATACAGGGTGCCGTATTCTTCCGCGAAGGTTCGCAGAGAATATTTTCCCGTTTTAGCTGCGGAAGCTGTTCCGCAACGATCTCCTCATATTCTTCAGAGGTGACAACGTAGATATTGTCTGCGGGGATAAAGCGCGTGAACCGGTCGTAGGTGGACTGGATCAGGGTCTTCCCGGTATTCAGGATGTCCAGGAACTGTTTGGGGTAGCTGGTCCTGCTCATCGGCCAGAAGCGACTACCAATTCCTCCGGCCATGATGGCTACATAAGCGTGTTTGTCCATGTATTCAGGGTTGTGAACAGGGTATGTGATTAAGGGGCAGCCTCATCAGATCAGGCCTTCCCGGATCAGGTCGTGCAAATGTATTACTCCTGCATAGGAATCCCCGTGGGTAACCAGCAGTTGTGTGATATTATTTTTACGCATGCGGTCCAGGGCTTCCACCGCCAGGGCGTCGGCCGGCACCGTTTTCGGATGGGGGGACATGATATCCCGGGCGGTCACCTCATCCAGGCTGCCTCCCCGGTCCAGCATCCGGCGCAGGTCGCCATCCGTAATAACCCCGGCTAGCCGCCCGTTGCCGTCTACAACGGCCGTCACCCCCAGCCTTTTTTCCGTGATTTCCACGATCACTTTTTTCAGGCTGCTATTCTCCAGTACAAAGGGCTTCTCATTCTGCCCGCTCAGGTCAGACACATGCAGGTAGAGTTTCTTGCCAAGGGCACCTCCGGGATGGAACTTGGCAAAGTCGCTGCTGGTAAAACCTTTCAATTCCATGAGACTCACG
>JALOMP010000066.1 GCA_025455365.1 Chitinophagaceae bacterium
ATTGCACCGCGTGGAACAATTTGTAAAGGAACTCTGCTGGCGCGACTATTTCCAGCGGATAGGACAATCGCACACCGCTGAACTGCTGGAAGATACCGGCCGTCCACAGGAAAACGTCATTCACCGCCAGATGCCTTCGGCGATCCTCCATGCCCAAACCGGCATCGAGGCGGTCGACACAGGCATTCGCGCATTATATGAGACCGGTTACATGCACAACCACATGCGCATGTATGTGGCATCGATGGCCACCAATATCGCCCGGGCGCACTGGAAGCTTCCCGCGCAATGGATGTATTACCATCTCCTGGATGCCGACTTCGCGTCCAATACCTGTAGCTGGCAATGGGTTTGCGGCGTCCGGAGCCAGAAGCGCTACTACGCCAACCAGGAAAATATCAATACATATTTTGCCAGCAAGCAACGGGGGACGTTCCTCGATACCCCCTACGAAGCCCTGGAAAAGCTGCCGGTTCCGGAAATCCTGAAAGCGCACCAGCCTTTTGAAGCTTCGACGAAACTGCCCGAAACACCGGCACCTATAATCGACAACAATCAACCCGTGTTCGTCTACAACTCGTACAACCTCGATCCCGCATGGCATGCAGGGGAAAGAGGCAGCAGGATTTTGCTCCTGGAGCCTACTCATTTCCAACGCTGGCCGGTGAGTCCGAAAAGGTGAGTCCGAAAACCCTTCAATTTATCCTGGACCTTTCGAAAAATATCCCGGAGATACAGATCTATGCCGCAGCATTCTCAGACCTGCAAAACCTTGCGGGCGGATCCCCGGTATATTTCAAGGAACACCCGCTGTTCAGGCACTACCAGGGAAGGATGGAGCCCCGCGACTGGATCGTGCCGCAGGTGGAGGGCTATTACCCTTCGTTTTTTCAGTATTGGAAGAAAATCTCCAGGTTATTTTAATCACGGGAGGACCAGGCATCAAACCAGTATAAACAGCAGGATGTCGCTAGCAGGGTTTAGCCGGAACGCAGGTGATATGCATACATCCGCGTTTTCAGTCAGCGTCAGCCCCGGTGCTTTTTGCGGAAAGCCGATGGGTTCTCCCCCGCGAAACGCCTGAAGGTCCGGTTGAAATGCGACAGGTTTTCAAACCCGCAATCAAAGCAAGCCTCTGTGACATTCCGGTCCATCAGCAACAGTTTCCTTGCCTGGTCTATCCGGTACTTGTTTACATAATCCGTGTATGTCAGTCCCGTGGCTTTTTTGAAATAACGGCAAAAAGCAGCCATACTCAGGTTCACCAGCGAGGCCGCAGCATGGGTATCCGGCTTCTCCCTGAAATTTTCCTCCACATGGCGATGCAGCATCTTGAGCCTTTGCTGTTCCCTGAAATTATCATGCGATTCCACCGGCCTGGCATCGATGATCTCGAATTCATCGGATCGGGCAAGGCACTGAAAAGTGTCCAGCAACCGCATCAATTGTCCGAAACCATCCATGACTGGAATCTGCTTGAGCATCTCGCCGGCCATCTTTTTGGTTTCGCCATAGAACGCGATCGCTCCGGCCGTTTTACGGAACAAGTCCCGGATGCCCTGCAGTTCCGGGAGGCTGAAAAACTCCATGCCCACAAATGCCGGGCTCATCTGGATCACCACCTGCTCGCAGTCCGTGGTTACCCCGTAATCAAAATTGAGGTGGGGGATATTGGAAGCAATCAGTACAAGGTCGCTCCCCTCATACCTGGAAATATGGTCGCCGATATGCCTCGTTCCTGTGGCACCCTCCACGTACACGATCTCCCATTCGGGATGGAAATGCCAGTAATACAAGTCGTTCAGCCCTGGCGTCAGCAAGAGGTGGAAAGACCGTCCTGCCGCCAGGGGAATCTGTTCCAGGGTGATTTTCATCGCCAATATTTGACCATCAATATACAAAAATTCATCCTAGCTTATTAAACCAGTCAATACAGGACAAATACTGGCAACTGGAGATGTAGAAATCGCCCCATGCCATTGACTACATTTGATGAAACCATTACAAACATTCTATATGGAACAGAAAACGATGGCTGCCACCATGACGCCCACCATGGCCCCCAACAACGCGCACAAAGACATTCCCGGAAATCCCTCTACGGCCAAGAGCAGCGCCGTGAAACTGAACGACCGTTCCAACGGCAAACCGCTGCGGGTGATGAGCGAAGACGACTGGAATTTCTGGATCCACAACGGGTATATCGTCATCAAGAATGCGGTACCCCGGGAACAGGCTTTGAAGACGGCTGCTTTTCTTTGGGAATTTGAAGAGAAAGACCCGCATGATAAGGAGACCTGGTACGCCCCTTCCCGCCGCGAAATCCAGATGAAGGAACTCACGAACACCGGCATGGTGGAAGTGTACAATAACCAGGCGCTCTGGGACAACCGCATGTACCCGAAAGTCTATGACGCATTTGTAGACATCTGGGGTACGGAAAAACTCTGGGTGACCATCGACCGGGCCAATCTGAATTTTCCCATCCGACCCGGCCATGAATACAAGGGCTTCATCCATTGGGACTATGATCCTGAAACAAAACCCGTCAACGTACAGGGCGTGCTGGCCCTTGCTGACCAGACCGACGAGAATATGGGCGGCTTCCAGTGCATACCGGAACTCTTCCGGACCTATGATACATGGAAACTGACGCAGCCTGAAGACAGGGACCATTTCAAACCGGACACCACCGGCTTCACCCCCACGAAGGTCCGCATGGAAGCTGGCGACCTTATGATTTTCAACAGCCTGCAACCCCACGGCATAAGGCCAAACATGAGCGGCGATAAGGTGCGCATCGCCCAGTATATTTCAATGATGCCGGCCGAAGAAGACAATGAACAACTGCGTCAATGGCGTATCAATTCATGGCGCGACCGGATCGCACCGGAGGGTTATGCTTTCCCCGGTGACCCACGCAACTGGGAACAAACCCGGTACGGTACAGCGGTCCTCACGGACCTGGGCAAAAAACTGTTGGGACTGGAGCGTTGGTAATATTTCCGGCAAGAAATGCTATGCAACAGTTGCAATACCGATGCTAACTTACCGGGTATGTAATTCAATCTGTTGTAGCTAACAGCTTTTATAGACCTGGTGGGGGATCGACTCCAGCATGGCTTCGATTTTCTTGGCGGCCGGGGTAACGGATAGTCCGCCGAGATTGGTGCAGCGCAGGGTATGATGTATCTGGTCGCCCACAACTTTCATGGTATCGATCACTTCATCCAGCGGCACCAGGTGTTCATAATCCGCCAGCGCCATGTTGGCACAGGATAGCGCATTGGCGGCAGCCATGGTATTTCTGCCCAGGCAAGGCGCTTCCACCCTGTTTCCGATGGGGTCGCAAATAATGCCGAGTGAATTCTGCAAGGCAATGGAAGCCGCGGCGAGGGACTGTGCCAGGCTGCCACCGCTCATTTCCACCAACGCCGCCGCCGCCATACCCCCACCCGAGCCCGTTTCAGCCATGCATCCGCCCACCTCTGCGGCAAAGGTTGCATGGGCTGCAATGAAAACACCAATCAGCCCTGCCGACAACATGGCTTTTACCAGTACGTCTTCGCTCAGTCCTTTTGCATGCGCCATGCCGAACAGCGCTCCAGGCAATGCACCACAACTTCCGGCCGTAGGTGCCGCAACAATCACGCCCATGGAACTTTTTACCTCCATGATGGCGCTCACATACATAATGATGCGGTTGCTGACATCATCCCCGGGCAGCAAACCCGCATCCATTTTTTGCTTGAACCGCGGCGACTGGCTTCCTAAAATACGGTCGTGATACGTTGTTCCATTCAATCCCGTTTGAATGGCATCGCCCATGATCCGTATGATGCTGCGCATCTTCTCAAACACAGCCTCCGCGGAGATATTGCCCCTGGACATTTCATAATCCACGGCCAATTCCCAAAGGGCTTTATTCTTGCCCTTGTTGTATTCCAGCATCTCATTGCAGGTAATAAAGGGCACCTGCAAGTTCTTCCGGGCCATTACCGGCAATACCGGGCGCAGCTGTTTAATAAACAACACGCTTTCCATCTGCTGTAACCAGTCAAGGATGGACGGATCCAAAAACGATTGTGCTTTTACTTCGATAAAACATACCGCGCCTTTGTGTACTTCTATCGCATCGTAATCAACCGATGCCTGCAGGAAGGACAAAACAGCGTCCGGGTTGTCGCAATAAATGAGGGTTTCAAAATAATCCCCCACCATGGAAACCGCGACATCGTCAATAGCAGTTACTTCTATCATGCCTCCACCGGTAGAAATTGCCGTTAGTCTTCTTGTCTCTTTCGGATTGGACAAGGTAACCCGGTACAGGTTCGGATGTGGGTTGCCCATATCCGTGATATCGATCCTGACATGGATACCAGCGGTAACTATTTGCTTGTCCGATTCGGGCAGCCGCTCGTCATGAGCCTCCCAGCCCAGGAATCCGCCAAACAGGCCCATATCAGACCCCTGGCTTTTGTGTGTAGTGGCCAGCGAACCATTGGGGTCAAATTCAACAAGGATATCCCTGATGTTTTCATCCATCAAATCACGACACAAGCGGGCAATACGCAGCGAAGCGGCACAATGCGAACTGGATGGGCCACGCATCACGGGACCGATGACGTCATTGAATATACTGGGATAAACACTCATTTTTAACACAAAACTTTACAGGTTAAACAAATCGGTATTCCACCCTGGCGCCATCATTGTTTTCATAAGATACAAACTTATTTATTCCTTGCAGTGAAACGACGCTGCGGTGGCAAAAATCCGCAGGCTTAACGGATAATCATGCCAGGCGGGATCTCGTATGGAGTGATCGTAACAGGCTGCGTTAATTCCGTCTTTCCATCGGTCAATATCAACGTATATCTTCCCGCCTTCGCCCATTTTTCGTATTGGGTAAAATAAGGCAAATCGCTGGCCTGCCGGCGTACAACGAGATCCCAGCGGTATTGATTAAATCCCCTTTCGCCCTTTATATCAACGGACCAGACTTCCTTATTTCCAGTATCCTTCAATGATATCCTAACCGGCTTCGCTTCGTTTAACCAAAAAACAATATCGGCTTTTTCAAATGTGCGATCATCCGGCGCACCCGACGCAGATTGAAACCCTGGTAATTTGATATCTTTTGTATCAAATAAGTGGTCCTTATCCAGGTCAAAGCCCTGGTTGACCAATGACCGAATGGGGCTGATATTGATTTTGTACACACCTCGCCCATGCGTAGCTGCCACCAATTCTTGTGACGATTCATGTATTTCCAAATCCGAAATGGCGACTCCCGGCATGTTATCGCCCAGGTAAGACCAGGTTCTGCCCCGATCAATCGATACAAATACGCCCCGGAAACAACCGGCATACAAGACACGCTCATCTCGCGGATCCTCCAAAATGACATTTACAGGCTCATCAGGCAAACCACCGGCAATGTTTCTCCAATTTTTCCCATAGTCTTCGGAAACATACAGGTAACCTTTAAGATCGTCGTAGTTGATGCCCGTCATCGCAACGTAAACCCTTTCCTTTACAAAACGAGAAGGGCATATACTTCGAATGTAGTTGTTCGCCAGGCCAATATCATGTTCCTCCCAGCTTTGACCATCGTTTTTTGAAACCCAGAAAGCGCCCTTATCGGTACCGGCATACAGTAATCCTTTCTGGATGGATGATTCCGCTAACGCTGCGGTTGAAAATGACTGCTTCCCTTTCCTGGCGCCGACTGCCAGGTTGGGACTGATCACCTTCCAATGATCACCCCGATCCGAGCTTTTGAAAATATAATTGCCGCCGTGATACAGCGTTTCCCTATGATGCGGTGAAATAAAATAAGGCGTTATATAGTTGTACAACAGCGTGTCTCTGATCCCTTTTGGCAATTCGGGCTGGATATCGACCGCCGTATCGGCATTCTTGTCAAGCCGAACGGCGGCGCCGTGCTGCGCGCTATAGTAAACGGTATTTTCGTCCGCCGGATCTACCTGGGTGACACAACCATCTCCTCCATCCCAGGGGTCGATCCACAGATACTGCCACATATCCGGAATACGCTGATTAATTTCCTTTAGCGGCCCGTACACCGTTGCATTATCCTGTGTGCCCCCATAAACAACACCGTTCTTTTGGTCGATGGTAATATCATAAAACTCGCCAACGGGTATGTTATTAAAATGAAACCATGACAGGCCTTTGTCATAACTCACGTAAAAACCCCCGTCATTGCCAGCTGCAAGATGACTGGGGTTGTCTGGATTAATCCATAACTCACATTGATCCAGGTGAAATCCCCTCGCCATACCCGCGTTTGCACGGTTTACCACTCCGCCAACATAAGAAAATGTCTGACCTCCATCCCTGCTGTGCGCCAACCGGACGCCGAGACAATATATCTCGTCGTCGTCCTTAGGGTTTACATATACGTCCGTAAAGTACCAGCCAATAACTGAAAATATTTTAAAATCACCGGCGTGTGTCTTCCTCCAGGATTTCCCGCCATCAAGCGTTTTGTACAGCTCCGCCGAAGCACCCGGAGGATTGGCCAAATTATCCACCAGCGCATACGCTTTTAACGGATTACTGTAAGAAACCGTCAACCCGATGCGTCCCACCTTCGGACCAGCCGGCAACCCATTTGTGCAGGCGATCCAGGTATTCCCTCCATCTTCACTACGGTATACGCCACTGTTCCTGCCGCTGATCCCGGGATAGACTTCCCAAAGGGACGCGTACATCATTTTTGGATCAGATGGTGCAATCACAATGTCGTTGGCCCCCGTTGAATCGCTTTTGAATAATACCTGTTGCCAGGTTTTGCCCCCATTGGATGTTTTATACAGGCCGCGGTGCTTATTTGTCGACCAAAGATGTCCTAATACAGCAACCATCACGATGTCCGGATCAAGGGGGTGTATGGCAATTTCCGCAACAGACCATGAATCTTCCAGCCCGATATGCTTCCATGTTTCTCCGGCATCATCGGAACGATACATTCCTGTTCCAGGTAAAGTAAAATTTCGGGGCTTTTTGAGATTTTCACCGGTTCCGAGATAAATTATCTCCGGGTTTGAAGGCGCCAACTCCATGTCCCCGATGCCCAGCGACGCATGTTCCTCAAAAACGCATTGCCAACTACTTCCATTATTGGTTGTCTTCCACAATCCGCCGGAACCAAAGCCAACATACATGGTGCCTGGGTGTTTTACATCCACCTGGACAACATCTGCCCTGGCGCTATTGACCACCGGTCCCAACGACACCCAATCGAGCTTGAAAACCGTCTCTGCCTTCATCTTCCGGTATGTCTCATAAGACGAGACCAATGGAGACGATGCTTGCTGGGCCTGCATGTGCTCTGCCGGGATCATGCATATCACAAAAGCGATGACTGGGCAAAGTTTCATGCGCGTATATTGACTTGACTTAGTCAATAAATATATGATATATTTAACAGCAGTTGACAAAGCCATTGACCGTATCTAACGCGCTTAATTGCCACCCGGAAAAAGTATGATACTTTTTATTTGGATCTCTCTTGCAGCATTGGCTATCTGGTATAGTTTCATATTCATTAAAGACCTGCTAAAACACCAACACAATTTCGAGCCGGTAAGTTGGTTAAAAACGGGACTAATTGGTTTTGTGGTGAATTTTTTTGATGTACTGGGTATCGGCGCATTTGCTCCGCAAACTGCCTTACTGCGATTTACCCGGCAGACGGAAGACCGTGTACTTCCAGGCACCTTAAATGTGGCCAACACGCTTCCGGTATTGATACAGGCTATCATTTTTGTCACCGTAATTGAAGTGGAGCCGGTAACACTCATATCCATGCTTGTTGCGGCCGCAGCCGGAGCCATTCTGGGCGCCGGCATTGTATCGAAGTTATCTGAGCGAAAAATCCGCCTCACCATGGGGGTGGCGCTGCTCGTTACGGCTGGTTTCATGTTGGCCGGAAAAATGAAATGGATCTATGGCGAAGGAACCGATATCGGACTGCATGGTGTCAAACTGGCGATTGCTCTGGCTGTCAATTTCCTGCTGGGCGCCTTGATGACCGCAGGCATAGGCCTTTATGCACCTTGCATGGCGCTGGTTTTCGCGCTTGGGCTGTCGCCCCAGGTCGCATTCCCGATCATGATGGGATCCTGCGCTTTTCTGATGCCACCAGCTTCTGTCAGATTCATTAAAGCAGGCGCTTACAACCGTAAAGCAGCCTTGACGATGGCTATTCCAGGGATGGTTGCCGTACTTATTGCCGCATTGATTGTAAAATCACTGCCGCTGGATACGCTCCGGTGGTTGGTCATTGTCGTGGTGCTATATACGTCAGCGATGATGTTGCGGGCTGGATTTTTCCAGCAATCCAGGCAACCAGGAACAGAGCAGGCAAGTACGCACTGAGCGCACCTAACCCTGTAAAAATACCCTGACGGCATCGATGGTAACTATGGCATGAGCAGGAAGAGCTCAATAACCAATGCGTTGACCAGGTCTATGAAAAAACCACCGACCAGCGGCACGATAATGAATGCCGAAGGCGACGGCCCGAAGCGATTCGTGACCGATTGCATGTTGGCGATCGCATTGGGCGTAGCGCCGAGGGTAAAGCCAACAAAGCCTGCGCTGATAACCGCCGCATTGTAGTTTCGCCGGAGGGCCGGAAAAACCAGGAAGAGACTAAAGAGGATGACGACCAATACCTGTGCGGCCATGATCAGCAAAATGGGTGCCGCCAGGTTTATAAGATTCCATAATTGCAGGCTCATCAGGGACATCGTGAGGAATAGCCCCAGGCTGATTTCGGACAGGAAATCGAGGCTGGCATGGCGCGTGGGCCAGTCGAGGCGTTTAATCGCCCACGGCAGGGTATTCGACAGCAGGATGCCGGCAAACATGCATGTTACGTAGGCGGGTAACCGAAATGATGTGTTGCCCAGCAGGGAATTGGCTCCCATGCCTAATCCCACGGCGAGCCCGATAATAAATACCGTGTACAGGAAGGAATCTTCGGAAATGGGCACTTCTTCCCGGTGCGAGACATGGGTATGGTGTTGCTGGCTGGGCTCCGGTTGTAGTTTTTTTCTACGAATAAGGTAAGAAGCGACAGGCCCTCCTACGAGACCACCGCTGACCATTCCGATGGTGGCACAGGCAACACCTATCTCCGTGGCCAGGTTCGTTCCATACTCGGCAGTCAGGATCTTGCCCCATGCAATGGATGTACCCAGCCCACCGACCAATGAAATGGAACCACCCAGCAGACCGATATTCCGGTCGATGCCCATCATGTTGGCCATGGAAACGCCCACCCCATTCTGTACAAAAATGAGCAGGACGGAAAGGGCGAGCAGGATAAGCATCGGGCGCCCGCCCTGCAAGAGTTCCCGTACACTCGCAGACAGGCCAACCGTGGTAAAGAAAACAATGAGGAGCACATCGCGATAAAACAGGTCGAACCTGATGGTTATCCCGGACACCGCGAACATCGCGGCCAGGAGCACCGATACCAGCAACCCGCTGGATACGGGTTCCGGGATATTGAAACGGTCCAGGAAAGGGAATCGCTTGTTGAGTTGTTGACCCAGGAAGAATACCAGGATTGCGATCATGACGGTCTGCCATCCGCTGAAAGAAAATTCCTGCATGCTTTTCCTGGTTTTGTTCGCTCAAGGTTAAGCTAAAATTTTATACATTGGGAAACTGGTCAGGGTTAATATTTGAAAGTTTCCGGCACAACACAATTACTATGGAATTTTGCACATTATCGAACGGCGTACGGATGCCCATGCTCGGACTGGGCGTGTACGACATGTACAACGACGAAGCCGAAAAAGCCGTGGGGGATGCCCTGGAGATCGGTTACCGGCTGATTGACACGGCGGAAATGTATCGCAATGAAGCGGAGATCGGCCGCTCGGTAAAAGCCAGCGGCATTCCGCGTGCGGAGATTTTCGTTACCACAAAAATCGCCAATACGAGCCAGGGATACGATTCCACGATGCGGGCATTCGATAAGAGCCTGGAAAAACTGCAGATGGACTATGTGGACCTCTACCTGGTCCACTGGCCGATCCGGCAAACCCGCAAGGATACATGGGAAGCACTGGAACAGATCTACCTTGAAAACAGGGCCAGGGCGATTGGGGTGGCCAACTACTACGAACCACACCTCGATGAACTATACGGATACGCGGATATCCGGCCCATGGTGAACCAGGTGGAATACAGTCCCTTCCTGCAACTACCCTCGCTACGCGACCGCTGCCGGAAAGACGGCTTGATCATGCAAGCCTATACGCCATTGGTCAGGGGAAAAAAATTCAGTGATCCCCGCATTATGGCAATGGCTGCCCGGTACGGCAAGAGTCCCGCCCAGGTCATCCTACGCTGGGATATCCAACATGGGATCTGCCCCATCCCCAAATCAGTCAGCCGCGCGCGTCTGCAGGAAAATTTTGACGTCTTCGATTTTGAACTCTCCCCGGAAGACATGTCGATACTAAACAATTGCGACGAAGGATTGAGGGTCTGTGAAAATCCGATGGACTACTTGTGAAGTCAGAGATACGATCTTAGAAGTTAGAAGTTGATTGATGTTGCACTTCGTACTTCTAAAATCTGACATCTAACTTCCCCTTCTTTCCATCCACTCCTGCAGCATCATCGTAGCGGCAATTTCATCGATGGCGCCTTTGCGTTGCCGGTCTTTCTTTTTCATCCCCATCTCAATCATGGCTCGGGATGCCATTTTGGACGTGTACCGTTCATCGATCGTTTCGATTTTAGTCTTCGGAAAATGCCTTTTCAGCCAGGCGATGAATTTGCGCACGGGTTCGGAAGCGTGCGTATCCTGGTCGTCCAAACCCCTGGGCTCTCCCACCAGGAATAATTCAACCTCCTCTTTTGCGCAATAGTCTTTTAAAAAAACGGTCAGCTTATTTGTCTCCACCGTGGTCAAACCGGTAGCGATGATCTGCATGGGATCCGTAACAGCGATCCCGGTGCGTTTGAGTCCATAGTCGATGCAGAGGATCCGGGGCATGGTGGAAATCAGCGTTTAGGTGACACTACGCGGTAAACAGAGTTGTAGCGACTGACGCAAAGGTAACAGAACTGGGACTTGAATTACCTCGGTCATACATCGGTTCCGCGTCTTATTAGGAATCAACCCTCACTCAGCGTTCCGATGCTACCCGGATGAACCGAACGC
>JALOMP010000346.1 GCA_025455365.1 Chitinophagaceae bacterium
TCCACGGACGAATGCTGTATGCTATAGCAGGGAAAATATTACCCTAGTTCCTTCCCCCAAATCTTGCCTCCATGATCCAGTACACAGTACTTAATTCCGGCGCGGGAGGCTGCTTCGGCGAATTGATTTACGTCGGCTGTATTAAATGTAAATAAATCATAATGGCAGGGTATCAGCCAACGGGCGGAAATTTGCCGGGTAAGGGCGATTGCTTCGGAAATGGATAGGTTGCCGGCCACCCCGCGGGCAGGGTCATGGCCGTTGATGGGGAGCAGGGCCAGGTCTACATGAAAGGGGAGAAGTCTTTCCACCATGCCGGGATAAAGGAGGGTGTCACCACTGTGGAATACCTTCCATCGTCCGAATGAAATCACATAGCCCATGAACCTGTCGCGCCCTTCCTCGTCAAAGGCGCGTTCATTGTGGGCGGCGGGAATGCCATGAAACGTGAACTGACCGATGGTCACGGCATGCCCGTCCCAGAGGCCAATGGGGAAACCAGCATTGCGACCGGTTCTGCCCGCCACGAATTCGCGGTTGGCTTCGGGAATGATCATCTGTGCCCCGGGGTTGTTGGTCAGGATGGGCTGCAGGGTCTCGGCATCGAGATGATCGGTATGGTTATGGCTGGAGGTGATCACATGGATGCCACGCAGCATTGCCGGGTCCACCACGCGCTCGCTCATGCGGATATGAGGGTGATCTGATGAGGCATATTTCTTCGTGAGGGAATCCGATAGGTATGGATCGATCAACAGTCGCTCACCGCGGTATTGCACCAGGAAACCGCTTTGTCCCAGCCACCAAAGTTGGAAATCCTCCTGGTCCGTTGCACATCGCTCCAGGTCAGCGATAAACATTTCATCCTTCCGCACGGCTTTTATCCTTGCGGAAGGCAGTTCGCTGATGGTAGATGGCAGTGACAAATTAGCCTGGCTTTAATGGGTTTATACTGGCATGCAGACCAGTGTAGGTTTTATGGGATGACCATGTTCATCCATACAGGCTAGTCTCTGTTTTAGACCAAGGTTGGGGACATGGCATTGATTTCATTATTTGACCTTGTTTAAGTCATTGTCATCTGAAAAAAATCATTTGTCAAAGGAACTCAATATTTTTTTGAAATCCATGAACCATGAACCACGAACCATGAACCATGACCTCACTTAAAATAGCTCAGGTTCGTCTTCGGCGTCAGCGTAAGCACGGTTTCGTACATCAGCTTGATGGTGTTTTCGATATCGTCCTTATGCAGCATTTCCACCGGTGTGTGCATGTATCGAAGGGGGATCGAGATCAGCACAGAGGGACAGCCATCGTTCGCGTAGGCGAAGGAATCGGTATCGGTGCCGGTGCTGCGACTAACCGTACGCATCTGTACGGGGATCTTATGTTTATGCGCGGTTTCTTCCACCAGTGCGAGCAGTTTGTTGTGCACCGCCGGTCCATAGGCCAGGGAAGGTCCTTTGCCGCAGGCGCAATCGCCCTCGATTATTTTGTTTACCATGGGTGTGGTGGTATCGTGCGTTACGTCTGTGATGATGGCCACATCCGGTTTGATCCGGCGCGCCATCATCTCCGCACCGCGGAGGCCGATCTCTTCCTGCACGGCATTCACCACGTATAAACCATAAGGTACTTTCTTCTTGTTTTCGTGCAGCAGCCTGGCCACTTCAGCGATCATGAAACCGCCGATGCGGTTGTCCATCGCCCTTCCGATCAGGTAATCATAGGCCAGTTCTTCGAAACCATCTTCATAGGTAGCCACGGCGCCGATGTGTACGCCCAGTTCCGCCGCTTCTTTCTGGTTGCGCGCACCGCAATCGAGAAAAAGGTTGTCTACCCGGGGCGATGGTTCCTTGGCATCCACGGTAGCCATGCGCGTATGGATCGCCGGCCAGCCAAAGACCGCCTTCACGGGCCCCTTCTTGCCGTGGATGATCACCCGCTTGCCTGGCGCCACCTGGTGATCCACGCCACCGTTACGTTTCAGGTAGATCAGGCCTTCGGGGGTGATATAATTGACGAACCAGCTGATCTCATCCGCATGTGCTTCGATCACCACTTTAAAGGGATGCGCCGGGTTGATGACACCCGCCGCGGAGCCGTATGGATCGGTAAAATGCGTGTCGGTATAAGGCTTGACATAATCCAGCCAGAGTTTCTGACCGCCGGATTCAAAGCCGGTAGGGGATGGGTTGTTGATATACTTCCGGAGAAAATCCCAGGATTTGTCGTGCAGGATGCTTTTCTTTTTGGATTTGGATGCTTTTGATGCCTTGGCCATAGTGTAAGGTTATATGCTTCAAAAATAATCAAAAAGCCAACGCCAACGAGAGAATGCCGGAGAGCATCATGAGGCCGTCGAGGATGCCGTAGAAAAGCAGGTAGGAAGCAATAGGGGGTAGGGGATGGGGAGTAGGGGATAGGGGGTTGGTGGCGCGTTTGTATAGCTTGGATAGCAGGAGGGCGGGCAGGAGGCGGAAAGCCAGAAGTAAGTTTTCAGATTTTAGATTTTGGAAGTGAAATGCAGGAAACACAGACAGGGTCATGAATATCATGGAGAGAAACACGGAACTGAAGAAAATCGCCTTTAACTGCGTTTCGCTTATGCGTGCGGGTAGGGTAGTAAGTCCTTCGCTGAGGTCGGCTTCCACATCCCGGTGGTCGAAGAGCAGGCAGATGGCATATACCAGGAAGAATCGCCCCATCATAAAAAACAGGAGATCGAGGCCAAGGGGGGCGCCTGCCACCAGGACCGGCATTGCCGTGGTGACATAGGTCCAGCTGAGGGCCAGCAGCATGGTCTTACCGTATGCAAATGCACGCAGGGCGCGGAAAGCATCTACCTTGGGCAACGTATACATGCCTGTCACCAGCACTGCCGGCAGCACAAAAAGCCATGCCCATCGCAGGTTCAGGAACGCAAATGCGGCAAGGCCTAGTGCAAGCAGGCTAATGATCACCAGGGGTGTACGATATTTCCTTGTCCAGGAAAGCCTTTCCGAATCGTGTGAGGAGCCTATGCCTAAAAGCCAGTGGATATTATAGGCGAACAGCGTGCCGGCGGCAACAAACACCAGGATCGTCCATGGCGATACGCCGTGACGGAGGGGAAGCA
>JALOMP010000067.1 GCA_025455365.1 Chitinophagaceae bacterium
CGTCATGGCAGCTGGCAGGGTAAATTCCTGGCCAACTTCAAACGCGGCAGTGGTGACAACATGGGTATCGCAGGTGGCCTGAACGACAATGCCTCCATCCCCGGCCCGATCGAAGCCTTCTACCCCAACGGGTTCGGCCTCTATAACATGTCCGGCAACGTGAACGAATGGGTTGCGGACGTTTATCGCCCGATGTCCAACATGGATGTGGACGACCTGAACCCCTTCCGTGGTAACGTGTACAAGAAAAACTACCAGAACGCCAACGGCGAGTTTGAAAGGGACAGCCTTGGTCGCGTGAAAACGGTCCAGGTAACCGACGAAGAAAGCAAGAACCGCCGCAACTACCAGCGTGGTAACGTGATCAACTACGCCGACGGTGACTCTACATCGATGGTATATTATGGATATGGCAAGACCACCCTGGTGAGCGACAAATCCCGCGTCTACAAGGGCGGCAGCTGGAACGATCGCGCCTACTGGCTCAGCCCCGGCACACGCCGCTATCTTGAAGAAGACCAGTCCAGCGCTACCATTGGTTTCCGTTGCGCCATGGACCGTGTAGGCAGCCAGGAAGGCAATGGCTTCAAGAATGGCAACCATTTCAGCAAGCAACGGCAGAATTCCCGCAAATAGGAAGATTCACAACCTTTATAAAAAAAATGCCTCCCGGTGGGAGGCATTTTTTTTGAGGTTCGTGGTTCATAGTTCGTGGTTCATGGTTCGTGGTTCATGGTTCATAGTTTTTGAGAACAGCCAAAAAACCTGACCATGAACCACGAACTATGAACCATGAACCAGTTACTGGAATATCTTTGCCCCATGAGTCTCCAGGCGATTTACGATACTTACCTCAAACATCCGCTTGTACAAACCGATACCCGTAAGATCCAGGCGGGCGAGATGTATATTGCCCTGAAGGGCCCGAATTTCAATGGCAATCTTTTTGCCCGCCAGGCACTTGAAAAAGGCGCGGTGCTGGCGGTTGTGGATGAGGATCCCGGCTTTGACGATCCGCGGCTGATCAGGGTGGCGGACGGACTGGAAACCCTGCAGGAACTGGCAAGACATCATCGCAGGCAGTTCCGGGTTCCGTTCCTGGCCATTACGGGCAGCAATGGTAAAACGACCACCAAGGAACTGGTCCATGCCGTCCTCTCGCAGAAATTCCGAACCTATACCACGCAGGGCAACCTCAACAACCATATCGGTATCCCGCTGACGATCCTGCAGATCCGGCCGGACGCGGAACTCGCCGTGATTGAAATGGGTGCCAACCACCAGAAGGAAATCGAAGGATATTGCAGGGTGGCCATGCCCACCCATGGCGCCATCACCAACTGCGGGAAGGCACACCTCGAAGGATTCGGCGGCGAAGAAGGCGTCAGAAAGGGCAAGGGCGAACTGTATGATTACCTGCGCGCGCATGATGGCACGGCCTTCGTGATGTGGGACTACGATTACCTGCGCACGATGAGCGAAGGCATCCCGCACCGTGTACGGTACGGCACGGGCGATGAAACCTACGCCGGCCATACCCTCGAAAGCGAACCCTTCCTGGTGGTAAATATGGACAAGGGCATCGGACCGGTTACGATCCGCACCCGGCTGGTGGGCGACTATAACCTGCCCAACGTACTGGTAGCCGTTGCCGTTGGGAAACACTTCGGTGTGCCGGATGAAAATATTGTTACAGCCATAGAGGCATATACGCCTTCCAACAGTCGCTCGCAGATGGTACAGAAGGGGACCAATGAAATCATCCTGGACGCGTATAACGCCAATCCCAACAGCATGCGTTTGGCGATCGAAAACCTGGCGCGACAGCACCACCCCAAAAAAATCGTGATGATTGGTGGGATGATGGAACTGGGCGAGAACAGCATCCGCGAACATGCGGAGATCGTTGAGCTGCTGAAAAAGCATGCATGGCAGGAAGTTATCCTGGTGGGTGGTGATTTCCTGAAAGTCCCCCACCCCTACCGCTATTTCCCAAACAGCGCCGAAACCATGCAGTGGTTGCGGGAGCATCCCATAGAACACGCGATGGTACTGGTCAAAGGCTCGCGGAGCATGCAGATGGAAAAGGTCATGGATGGATTTCCGGCCCCGCCTGTTGAATGATGATACAGGGATGTTGCCAAACAGATTTCACAGGACAGGTTTAACGGGCACATGGTGATATTCATCACATCGCACCCGGCCTGTATGGATTATCTTTGCGGAAAGAACCTGTATGGCGGAAAAAATCCATCGGCCGAATTATCTCATCAGCACACTGGAAAACAAATGCCCGCGCTGCCGGACGGGGAAGATTTTCACCCATACCAATCCATACGACCTTAAAAATACCGTGCAAATGCATGAATACTGCCCGGTCTGCGGGCAGCCGACGGAAATCGAAACCGGTTTTTACTATGGAACGGGATATGTCAGCTACGCGCTGACCGTTGCCTTTAGTGTAGCTACTTTCGTTGCCTGGTGGATACTGATAGGTTTCTCCCTGGACGACAGTCGTTTCTTCTGGTGGCTGGGCGTCAACGCGGTGTTGCTTATCTTATGCCAGCCTCCGATCATGCGACTCTCCAGAAGTTTATGGCTTTCCTGGTTTGTGAAATACGACCCCAACTGGAAAGAGAACAAGGTTGCACACCATGAGCGGATGGTTAAATGAGCATTGGTTCGTGGTTCATAGTTCATGGTTCATGGCATATACCACATGTTCTTGTTTACCATGAACTATGAACCATGAACCATGAACTAATCTCTTGCCGGCGTTATCACGATATTCCTGAATTCCACAACCCCGTGATCGCCCTGGAGCATGATGGGCCCGGCTTCCCCTTCACGGCTGTCCAATGCCCCCCCGGTAATGCCGGGAATGACCTGGTTACAGATCACGGTTCTGCCGTTAGCCGTTACCGTTACCTGCCGTCCGATGAGGGTGATGTCATATACCTGCCATTCGCCGGGCGCCTTGGCCATCTGGTGGCTGGGTTCGATAAACCCGTATATCGCGCCAAAAAAATCCTTGAGGGCGGGGTCCCCGAAATTATCGGAAATCTGCACCTCGTACCGGCCGCGCAGGTACACGCCGCTGTTACTTCCTTTGGGATAGCGGAATTCGATATGCAGTTTGAAGTCGTTGAATTTCCTGTCTGAAATAAGGTTCGATCCGGGCTTGTCGTTCACCAATACACCATTGACTACATTCCAAGGATTTTTCGCGGTGATGCTCCAGCCGTCTGTGTTTTTTCCATTGAAGAGCTGTATCGGTTCGCCCCAGGCTGGCTCCCGGTCCCTGATCAACCGCGGCGCCCGAACACCGGTGAAGGCGTAGGTCTTGCCGTCGCTCGCCTGGATCTTACCGGAGAGACGGTCGTTTTCCAGGGTGCCTTCCAGCACCGTTGGCCTGTCGCCCATATCCCACTGGGTAGGTATGGTGAAATGGACCTTATTGTCCTTGAAATGCACTTCCGAAATCGGCCTGGCGCTGCCGCCGTCGGCCACGAAAAATCCCACCAGGGTCTTGAGGCCGGAGTGGTTTACTTCCAGCCAGGAGGGAACCTGTTTGCCGTCCTTATCCACGGTCAGGTCCCATCGCCCTTCAATCGGGGAAGGCGCCGCAACGGCCGGGTTTGATAACATACAGGCACTGGAAAAAAGAACCAGGGCAGCCAGGATATACATACCGGCCGTCTTTGAAAGCGTTTGAAATGGCATGGAACAATCATTGAAGGGTCTGCAAACATTTAACCCCAAAAAGATAGCTAAAATTCCGCATCGCCGGCGTGCCTTCAAACAAAAAGCCCCTCTGTAAAAACAAAGGGGCTGATTGCCTTCCGGGATTGCCCGGTGTTATGAGAGAAATATCAGAGCTTGGTCAGCTTGTAGCTGTTGTTGATGAAGTCTACCACAATCTTATACTTTCCGTTCTGGTCCGGTGCCGGGATATCCTGTCCTTCGGGTTTAATCACACCGCCTAATCCCAGGCCGGGAAGGGAATTATCCTCTACGCCATATTTTGCGCTCCAGTCGCCGTTCCTCGGAAGGATCAGGTATTTTTCCCCTGCCTTCAGTTCAACGCTTGGTATTTCGAACCGGGTAGAGTTTATCCGGGTAAATACCTGTTCAGAACGATACTGTGCCGGAACCGGGTTCGTCCAGCCGCCCGGCGTGGCGCCACCCACGATGACCAGTGAGTCCGGCAGCCCGTGCTGCTGGGTATAGTTTGTAACCGTGAATTTGCCTGCCTGGAAATCCAGGATCAGCTTATACAAGCCGTCCGCGGAAGGCCCGGGGAAATTGTCCGCTACGTTATAGCCAAAATCACCGCCCAGGTTCAGGTTGGGAAGTCCTTTATTGGGCACGGCGTACTTGTTGTCCCAGTTGCCGTTGTTCACCGGCAAAACCAGGTATTCCTTGCCACCGTTCATCTTGAATATCCCGCCAAACGTAGTTTCGTCAACCTGCGTAAACGCCTGGGTGGGAGACAGCGTAGGATTGTTGTTCCATCCGATCTGCGTGGCATCGCCCACGATGTACAGTTCACCCGTAGTGGGCAGGGCAACTTTTGGCGGCACTTTGTAGGGCGTAGCCTTGATGACGATCGGGGTGGAAATCCTCCGCTCGCTGTTGTTGTTGTAGGAAGAAATGACCCTTACATCAACATTGTACTCCTTGTTGAACTCCATTCCGTAACCCAGGAGGATGCTGTTGAACTCCCTGTTGGTCATGGAGAAGGTCCTGGAACCCACCACTTCGCGGCGCACGGCTTTGGTGAAATTCCTGCCGGCAGAATCTATCTCCACGATATACTTATACGTGGTACTGTCAGTCGCGTAATTCGGGCTGGACCAGTTCAGCACAAAATCACTTTCAAGGCTATCCGCCGGTACGGGGGCGATGGTGGTATTCAGGGCGGACAGTTCCGGTGTAAGGCCCTCGCCATACAGCGGCAGATCGTCCACCTTGTCGCAAGCACCCAGTGTGAGCACCGCCAAAGCGATATAGAAGATTTTATTGATTGCTTTCATAATTCTGTATTTACAAAATGGACGATTATTGTTTAACTACGGTAAACTTTCCCACCTGAAAATCGACCGTGATCTTGTATGTGCCGGCGGAAGGAGGTCCCGGGAAAGCAGGATCCGCATCCCTACGTTCAAAATCACCACCCTGCCAGGTACCACCGGTCAGCATGTGGTACTGAGAACCCCAGTTACCCTGGGCCTGGATGAGCTTGTATCCACCGCCGCCGGGAAGTTCCGTGGTGAGTTCATACAAGGTGCCGGTAACGCGTGTAAACTGCTGGTCAAGGTCATAGGGTGTTGACAGTGGGTTCTGCCAGCCACTCTTGGCCGCATCGCCCGTCATCCAGAGGGTTCCTGCATCAGGTACCGGTACCTTGGGGGGCGGTGCATATGGCGTAGCCGTGAATCCGATCACATTGGAAGCCAGCGGAACGGCGCTGTTTGCCAGGGTAGCGGTAACCCTCGCCTGCATATTATAGGAACGTCCAAAAGGCAGGAACATACTGTTACCCATGATCGCATTCAACTCCCCTACCGTGAAACTCTTCTGGAGATCCTTGGCTACGGTGGAAGAGTACTTGTTGGCGCTTTCGAAGTCGGCACCGGCTGTATCCAGTTCAATCAGGTAATTGACATCCTGTGAACTGATGCCGGTGGTGAACTTGTAATCAGGATTTGTCCAGGAAAGCTTGATGGCTTCCAGGGCTTCATTGGCCGGAGAAAGGCTTACAGCCGTGGTGGATGCCGTAAGCACGGGCTCCGTGCCTCCCTCGAAGTATATTTTATTCTCATCCTTTTCGCAGGCGCCCAACAGGAATGCCGCAACCAGGAAAGAGGAAATCAGTTTGATACTGTGTTTCATAATCAAATATGTTTTGGCTTTGATTAATAATTGGGATTCTGCTTGATATTGGGATTAGAGCCCACTTCGGGAGCCGGTATCGGGTAAATTTTCCGGTGGGATCCCACGGCAGTGCCGAGTTTCACACCACCCTTCCAGGGCCAGAGGTAGGAACCTTCCGTAAAGCGGTCAAACCGTACCAGGTCTGAACGACGGAAGCCTTCCCAGTACAACTCACGGGCGCGCTCGTCAATGATGAAATTAAGATTGATGGATACCAGCGGGCTCGCGGTCGAATTGTACGCACGCGCTTTCAGCAGGTTCATATAGCTCACCGCGGTATTGATATCCCCACCGGTGCCACCGCGTAATACAGCTTCTGCATAAATCAGGTACATCTCTGCCAGGCGGAATACGGGGAAATCTATATCACTGAAGGTCTTCTCCGGGTCAGTACCAAAACCGCCGCTTTTTGTGCGGTTACGGAATTTGATCACGGCGAAACCGTCTGTAAAGTCGCTGATCTTGTCTATCTCCAGTTTTTGCTGGAAGAACTGTGCCCGTTCATCGATGGTTCCCGTGAAATCAGGAAACAACAGGGGAAGGTTCTTGGTGGTACGCAGACCGGCCCATTTGGAAAGTCCGGAAACATTCTGGTCCATATCACCGCCTACGGACGCGTTTACCAGGAACGTGGTACCGCCGTAGTTCTTGGTCTTCAGGCCATCATAGTTCAGGGTCCAGATCGCTTCCGTATTACTCACATTATTATCGGCGAGCAGGAGCTCCTGGTAATTTCCAACCAGGCTATACCCTGCATCGATAACTTTCTTTGAATAGGTAATGGCTTCCGTCCACTTGGCGGTGCCGGTGTACACCTGCGCGTTGAGGTACATGCGGGCGAGCAATGCCCAGGCAGCAGCCCGGTCTGCACGGCCGTAGAGGTTGGATTTCGCGGCGGGGAGCTTGGATTCAATATCGAGCAATTCGGATTCGACATACGCGAAGATCTCGGCCCGCTGCTTTTGCTGCGGCTGGACGGATGCGCCGATGGGCGTGCTCTCATCGGTGAACCCGGGGTTACCGAAGAGGTCCATCAATACCCAGTAATTGAACGCCCTTACGAAACGGGCTTCATTTGCCATGGCAAGGACATTGTCCTTGGAAGGCGCGGCGATACCCCTGGCGTCCAGCTTTTCGGGTGTGCTTTCCCGTAAAAACTCGTTGCAAAGCGTGATGGTATAGAAGCAGCGGCTGTACAAACCGATCAGCATCGGGTTGGTGGCGCTCCAGTTCATGTTGTGGAAGTCCTGTATGCCAGGGTCGTTCCAGGCAACAACGGCTTCATCCGTACTGAGTTCCTGTGCTTTCCAAAAAAGGCGGAGGAAGTCTGAAGTACCTTCATCGATACCCGCTACGTCCCCGGAACCTGCAGGGCCCGCATTGCCGGTAAGGGCCATGCTGCCGTAAACCTTTGCCAGGACCTGGTTGTAACCCGCTTCGTCCACATAGAGCTGTTCACTCGTTACATCATTGGGAGGGAAGCGGTCGAGGTCTTTATGGCAACCGGCGAGAAACAATACTACGATCAGTAGTCCTGTCCATCTGGTTGAATGCTTTATCATATCTAGTCGTTTTATGTATTAATTAGAAATCAAGGTTGAATCCTACCGCATAAATGCGCGGGCGGGGATATATCAGGTTATCAATACCGCCGTTGATTTCAGGATCCAGTCCGTCGTAATTGGTGATCACAAACGCGTTCTGCACGTTGGCAGTAATCCTGAGCCTTGCATTCTTGAAGACCTCGCCGGCATCATACCCCACATTGATGTTATCCATGCGGAAGAAGGATGCGTTCTGCACATAGTAATCACTGAAATACTGGTTGTTGGTAAATCCGGTTTCCAGGTAGTTGGAACTTGCATTTCCGAGCCAGCCCAGGGGGTTGATCACGGCGCGGAACACGCCGTTGTTGCTCTGGAAGTTGTTATAGTTGTAGTTACCGATGCTGATGCGGGAAACGAATCCTGCATTCCAGCGGCCGAAATTCACCTGGGTGTTCAGGCCCATAAAGACCTGGGGATCGGGCGATTTATACCGGTACAGGTCGTTCTCGTTGATCACGCCGTCGCGGTTGATGTCTTCATACAGGCCTTCAATCGGCTTGTCATTGGCATCATACACCTGCTTGTACACGAAATAAGTGTACGGCCTGTAATCCACGGAATGAATCTGGATCGTATTGCCGGTACCGCCTGAAATACCACCCACCTGGTTGCCTTTGAAGGCCGGATCGGGGTTCAGCAGCAGCTTGGTGATTTTCGGGGACAGGTACGTGAAGTTGAAACCTACGTCCCAAACCACCTTCTGGTTCTTGACGGGTGTGAAGTTCAGCGTGAATTCAACACCATTGCTTTCAATGTTACCCACGTTGGTCAGCAGGCGGTTGCTGAAGTTGGTGCCCAGTGCGATCGGAACAACACTCAGCAGGTCTTCCGTCTTGCGGTTGAAAACATCCACGGAACCGGTGATCCTGTTGTCGTACAAACCGAAATCAACGGCGAAGTTGATGTTGCGGGTCGTTTCCCAGGTCAGGTTGGGATCGTATGCGCTCGGGCGCTGCATACTCACATAGTCATTTCCAAACTGGTAGAGCGCCTGGTTGTTACTGATGGAATAGCGGGGCAGGTATCCATAGAAGTCAATCCCATCCTGCTGGCCGGTGATGCCCCAACCTACACGGACTTTCAGGTCGCTGATTACCTTGGAGCTCTTGAGGAAGTCCTCGTTGCTCACGCGCCACGCGAAAGCGGCGGACGGGAACACGCCCCAACGGTTATCTTCACTGAAACGGCTTGATCCATCCGTACGGAGGGTGGCCGTCAGTACATATTTATTGGCCATCGTATAGTTCAAACGGCCATAATACGAGATCAGGGTATACTGGCTCTCCGCATCGGGGAATACGGGCTCGGTACCGGGACGGACAGATTTGTCATACCGGTAATCTGCATAATAGTAGTCGGTGAACTTGAAATCCTGGTAACCGTAACCGGCCATCAGGTCGATGCGGCTATCGATGCTTTTCAGGTCTGAAACCCAGTTGAGGTAGAAGTCCAGCAGTTTGTTGTTCCGCTTGTTCTTGTATTCATTATTCACACCGCCATAATGCACCACCGAAAAGGGGTTGGTTTTGGTTTCCCAGCGGCGGTAGGTCTGCGGGGCACTGTCAGTTATCACAACCGTACCCTGGCCCTGCTGGTAGTCGTAACCCAGGTTTAGGTTCGCACGCAATCCTTTCACGAAAGGCAGGGTATAATCCAGTTGAAGGTTCCCGATGCTGCGGTTCACATTACTGCGATTGTCTTCCATGTTCAGCAAAGCCACCGGGTTGTTCGGGCTCAGGTCAGCGGGAGGCGCACCTTCCGCACCATTATTGATGTACGTGAAATATCCTCCGAAGCGGTCGCTGTTTACGGTTACCGGCTGCGTGGGGTCGAAGGTAACGGCACTGCCTACCGCGCCTTCATTGGCGAAGCGGTTGGACGTATGGCCGTATTTCACGTTGAGGTCCACTTTCAGGGTATTGTTGAAAAACCGGGGATTCAGGTTCAGCGATACGGTTTCGCGCTTAAAATTGCTGGTGAGCAATATCCCGTCCTGGTTGAGAAATCCGCCGGAGAGACGGAAAGGCAGTTTGCCGTCGAGGACAGCGCCGGATGCGCTCAGGTTCAGGTCCTGGCCAAACGCATTGCGATAAATCTGGTCCTGCCAGTCGGTATTAGCCGTACCGAGTTTGGCCATGTCCGCGGAGCCGTTACCCTTGGTACCCACCAGTTCACGGATCTGGTCTGCATTTAATATGTCTACCTCGCTGGAGGGCGTCTGCATAAAGAACTGGCCGCCGAAATTAAATTTCAGCTTGCCACGGGTGCCCTTCTTGGTGGTGATCAGGATCACGCCATTGGATGCCCTGGAACCATAGATCGCGGCTGCAGAAGGATCTTTCAGGATGGTGAAATTTTCAATATCGTTCGGGTTGACCATGTTCAGCGGATTCACCGAACCGGCCACACCGGCATTGTCCACGGGAACACCGTCGATCACGATCAGCGGATCATTGCTGGCGTTGAGCGAAGCGCCGCCGCGGATGCGGATCCTGCTGCCGGCACCGGGTGCACCGCTGTTGGTGCTGATCTGAACACCGGCCACTTTACCGGCGATCAGTTGCTCGGGGGTTTGCAGGGCGCCTTTCACGAAGTCCTTGCTGTTCACCGATGTGACCGCACCGGTCAGGTCCCGTTTGCGCTGGGTGCCGTAACCAACCACAACCACTTCATTGAGGTTACCAAGTGCTTCATCCATGACAAAATCCAGCTGGGTTGCCGCTGCCACGGATACTTCCTTACGGGCATATCCAACAGACGTAATTACCAGGACTGCATTGTCGTTTGGTACACTGAGGGAGTAATTACCGTTGGCATCCGTGGTAGTACCTTTCCCGGTTCCTTTCACCACGATGGTGGCATTTGCCACCGGGCTGCCATCCTTGTTGCTGGTGATCTTGCCCGTCACCGTCTTGCCCTGTCCGAATCCAATCTGAACAAAGGCAAACAGCAAGACACCCAGCCAGGCCAGTCGGGCATTCAATCGCTTACTTTTCATAATCGGTTTTAAAATTTAGAGTTACTGAAAATTCCAGGTTTTTCATCCTGTTGTATAAGGGTTCTGTTAATTTCTTCATCCGCCTTCCTTCCACATCGATAATCAGAATATATTGACCGGACGCTGCATCCGATGGCTTCAATTGTTGTGCACTCCAAACGAGGGTGTGCTTCCCCTTTGGCTTGGTCCCCCTGAAAAGGGTCCCCATTTTCTGTCCCTGCAGGTTCCATATACTGATATCCACCGTACCGGTTACCGGTATTTCATACGTGATGGAGGCCTGGTTCCGCACGGGATTGGGATAAATGATCAGGCTCTGGTCGCTATAGTCCGGCCGGAGGTCATCAACCGAGGTGATCAGCGGGTTGTCCACCTGGCGGTTGGTATATACATAATACTCGCCCGGTTGCAGGGTGATGTTCTCGGCGGCGCCGGTGGCAACCCGGGTGCCCTGCTGCAGGTAGCTATACCAGGTACCCGCCGTGGGGAATGTAACCGTACCGCTGCGGGAGGTAACATCGAAGTTGCCGATCACCACTACCCGAAGGGAATCACTTTCCACGCGTAACCATTTGAATCCCTGGCTGAAGTCCCAGGTAACATTGTCCTGCGTGGTGAACGTGGAAATAAAATTCGGCTTGTTCCGCAACTGCAGGAGGGAAGCGTAGATATTATACAGGGCCTTCCTTTCCGCGTTCTGCGCGTAATCCCAGCGTATGGGTTTCGGATCCACGCGACAGCGCTGGTCCGGGTAGGGCTGCGGAACCGTATTGGAGGAGGGGCAGTAGGTAATGGAGAAATCATAGCCCAGTTCTCCAAACTGCCAGAGCATTTTCGGGCCCGGGATCATGGCCCAGAATGCCGTGGCCATGGCGTTCCGGGGAAGGGCCACCGGCAGGCTGCGCGTATTATGGCT
The DNA here is from genome assembly GCA_025455365.1 of Chitinophagaceae bacterium. Lineage (GTDB taxonomy): Bacteria > Bacteroidota > Bacteroidia > Chitinophagales > Chitinophagaceae > Pollutibacter. The sequence continues at coordinate 11,459 of JALOMP010000067.1, forward strand.
GCTGTTGGACTGGTTTCCGAAATTGATGTTCTTGTACATCAGCCTTTCCTCGTCGTGGCTCTCCTGGTACCCGATCAGGTGCGGCCTGTTCCAGCTCCGCTTCTTGTGGATGATCCCGTCAAAGTTGGAGGTGGCAACATATCCCATGGTGGCATCGTTGAAATTGAAGTTCCCGTTGCCCCAAAGCAACATGCCGTAATCGGAGAGTTCAATTTCCTCACGGTTTTCCGCGAAATGTTCCAGGATGCAATAGCTTCCGGTGCTGGCAGCCTGCATCTTGTCATAAATGCGTTTCCAGATCGCCACCCGCGAAGCGTCGTACAGGCCCCAGGCGCTCACATTGTTCGGGTTATTGGTTTGCGTGAAACCCTTGGAAAGGTCCCAGCGGAAACCATCGATGCGATAATTGACCAGCCAGTGTTCGATCACGCGGTCCACAAAATCCTTCGTGGCCTGGGATTCATGGTTGAAGTCAAAGCCTACATTGAAGGGATGCTTCGCATCCGGGTTGAACCAGGGACTCGACGGGGAAGGTTTGCCGGCCGCGGCATCAAAATACAGTTGCACCATCGGGCTCTCGCCGAAAGAATGATTTAGGGCGATGTCCAGCACCACGGCCATGCCGTTGGCATGACAGGAATCGATAAAGGCACGAAGCGCGTTCTCCGTACCATAGTATTTGTCCGGCGCGAAATAGAAACTCGGGTTGTATCCCCAGCTCTGGTTCCCTTCAAATTCATTCACCGGCATCAGTTCGATAACGTTCACGCCTAAGCGCTTCAGGTAAGAGAGCGTATCCGTCAGCGTTTTCCAGTTGGCATTGGACGTGAAATCCCGGAGCAACAGTTCATAGATCAGCAGGTTTCGTTTGTCCGGCCGGGTATAGGCATTCGACGCCCAGGTATAAGCCGGCTTGGCGGTCTGGAGGACGGACACGTTGCCGCTGGTTCTACCCGAGGGATAAGGCTTGAGCGAAGGATAGGTTTCGGCCGGAATGAACGGGTCATCATTGGGGTCGAGGATCTTCTCCGCATAATAATCGGCGATGCGCAGGTTGCCGTCCACCAGGTACTGGTAGGCGTATTCCATGCCGGGTGTCAACCCGGTAATACGCAGCCAAAACCGGTTTCCGTCGGGCGTTTTGGCCATCTGGTACTTTCCCTGCAATACCCAGTCATTGAAATCGCCCAGCACGTATACATCTTTCTTTCCCGGTGCGTACAAGACCAGGGTGACGGATGTATCACCCGGCTCATAGTTGATCCCGTCCCGCACCCCGGCAGGAAGCGGAAGTACTGGCGTGGGTTCACTGACAAAAAAGTTTAATGTATCAACTACATTCAAGGCCCCGTCACTCGCATAGAGGGTGATGTTCTGGTAGCCGGCTCGTGAGATCGCAACGTTTCCCGTGACGGAAGTAGCCGCGGTAACATTGGCCACCTGTGTACTGTTGAAAAACACACTGAGGTTGGACGACGCGGATGCAATGCCGCGAAAGGGGAGGATATCCCCCACCGTGAGATTCAATGGTTCAGGTATCGGGTAGAAGGTGGGCTGTTCGACGGGTTCCTGGATGCGAGCGGCAAAACCGGCTTCATACACCGTGATATACATGTCCGACCCGTCTGCGTTGCGTTGTACGGTATTGCCGTTACCGCTGCGGAACAGGAGCGCGATCTTCAGGATTTTCTCGCTGGCATCGGTTACATTATAAAAGGAACGCAATCCGCCGGTGATGGTAAACTTCCACTTATTGTTGCCGAGATAAGTGCACTGCGCGGCAGCGTTGGGTGTATTGAAATTGGAGAACTTGACGTACTGCCAGGCTGAAGCGCTGCTGCTCTTGGACGTAATCAGGCCGGTGTGAATGTATACGTCAGATGTGTTGGCAAAATCTTTAAGCCCCTGGTTTCCCTTGGTGGCGTCTACCACAATCTCAATGGGCGTGGAGGATTCACGAATAAAATCAGGCGTCCAGGTCAGCAGTTGACCACTGGCGGTTGCAAACAGGAACAGGCAGACCGTTAGCAGGAACCCTCTCATAACACAAGCAATTAATGGCAATCTTTAAAAGACGTGTTAAAATTACACATTGCTGCTTGATCAATTTGTATTTTTTACACATTTCCCAAAAATTTCAAAAAATCCGGTGTTATCAGCCAATCCTACGCCTGGGAAGCAGAGAAATAGAATAATAATAAATTATTTCTAACAAATTGACTGAAACATTAGATAATTACGCCCAGCAAAGGTTTGAAATCCAGATCTTGTTTAATCTTCTCCTATCCTTCTTCAAACTGGTTCCCCCCTGTCCGGGGGTTAGATATCCGTCGCTTGGTTTTCCTTGCCTGTTCTCATTCTTCTGATTTCAGGGCCCGGATATTGGCTCCCAGTGCATCGATATATTTTCCAAAAGCCTGCCGGTTCATCCATCTGGCCAGTAACCAGGCAAGTGGTGTCAAGACGATCACGGTGACGACCAGGGCCACCTGCATGGGGGTTTTGGCCATGATCTCCGCCACCGGCTTACCTGCTCCCATGCTCCCGCCCAGGATAAACCCTCCGGCCGCGCCAACAGGGTAAAAAAATGTGGCAACTTTCTCCTGGTTTCGGCTCCAGCGCAGGATGGTGCTGTGGTACCTTTCCATTTCATTCACCAGGTTGCAGGAAAAACACAGTTCCGGGTCAAGGCCCCGGTATAATTTGAACGTGGTGAAGATCGCCCAGAACGTAAACAGGAACATGGCAAACATGGCAATCTGGACCAGGGGTTCGGGCGATAGGAAAATGATCCCGGCATAAAAAAACAGGATGACCACACCGAAAACCATGTTGATGCCGAGGTTTCTCTTTAGTTTTTGCAACGGGTTCATGGATGTTTCTTTCCGCAAGGACGCGGGTGTCAGCAGCTCCTCCGGAAGCTTTTCGGCTTCGCCCCATGCTTTCCAGCTTTTTTCAAGATCCATGGTTAACTGTTTAACTGGTCTTTCAATTTTGTTTTGATGCGGTGCAGTTTTACGGCCACGTGGTTTTCCGAGATTCCCACGATATCGGCAATTTCCGCATGGCCATAACCGTCCAGGTGCAGGGAAACCAGGGCCTTCTCGGTTTCGGGAAGGGCCCTGATGGCCTTATGCAGCCGGCGCGCTTCCTCCCCTGAACCAGCGTCCGGGTCAACGGCATGGGGAAGTGTCTCCAGGTTGTCCCGGTAATCAACAAGCTTTTTACGTCGCTTGGCGGTGAGCAGGGTATTCAGGCTGATGCGGTAGAGCCAGGTGCTGAACCGGGATTCCTGCCGGAAGGAAGGCCACCCCTTCCATGCCTGCAGGATGATTTCCTGGTACAGGTCCTTCTTCTCATCTGCGTCTCGGGCATAGAGGCTCACGAGCTTGTAAATGATGCCCTGGTTTTCGCGGATATGCTGCAGGAAAACGGACTCGTTCAAGCGAAGGGTTTAACGTGTGAACTGCATAATGAAGAGGGTGATCACCACCAGCAGGTGTACAATCAGCCATGCCCGTTGGTAGAAAGCCCTTTCCTTCCAGGCTTGCTTCGTATCAAAGGGGTCAAAAATCAGGGCAATGCCCAGGTTGGCGGCGGCATCCCCATAATCGCCCCTGGCCAATAAAAAATACAGGGCGATCAGTATAAAGCCGGTATAGAGGATCCGGTTGAATGCTTTGGTATAGTCCCTTCGGGTAATGTTTTCGGCCTGCATATCAGTCGTTTTCAAGATTAGTATCTCCGGAAGGGAAACGATTACAGGAATATGAAAAAAAACCCGCTCCGGTCCGTCGCTGACTATCAGTATTGTAAACGCTTGAAACCGTCCCTGATCCCGGACAACCATTCCGTCTTCAGTATGCTGAGAACGATGCTGTCCCGCCGCTTGCCATCGGAACGAAGCTGGTTGCTGCGCAGGATGCCCTCTACGGTACACCCGATGGCTTTCATCGCCGCGATGCTTCGTTCATTGCGCGCGTCCGCCCTGAACTCAACCCTTTCCATGTCCAGCTGCCCGAATGCGAAATCCAGCAACAGGAATTTGCAGTGGCGGTTGAGGCCCGTGCGCTGGAAATCCTTTCCATACCAGGTATACCCCAACTGCAGGGATGCATGGTATGGTTGAATGTCATAAAAGCGGGTACTGCCAGCATAGGCATTCGCTTTTTTGTCGAAGACGATAAACGGATATTCTTTCCCGGACCAGCGGGCACCCAGTGCCTGCCTTATATAATCGTGCAAACCCTCCTCCCCCGCTGCCGAGGTTAGGGAATAATTCCACAGTTCGGGTTCCTGCATGGCGAAGGGCAGCAGGTTGATCAGGTCAGATTCTTCCAGCGGACGCAAGCGTACCCGGTCGTCTTCCAGGGAATATATTTCGGTATGGTCGAACGCAGGCATTTGATTCTTCGTCTTTAGCGATGATGAAATTATTCAAAGTTGACCTGATACGTGCAAGTAAATGATAAATGGCAGACATTTGGGCATGACAGATACAGGGGGCAGTCTATTCATAGTTGGTATCGGGAATACGCTTCGCTCCGACGATGGGATCGGGGACTTCATCTGCAGGGAGCTTTCCTGCCTGCCACTTAAAAATACGGAAATCAGTTTCGCCCTCCAACTTAATACGGAATGGCTGGAAATTTTTCTCGCATACGATACGGTTATCATGGTGGATGCAAGGGCGGACGGGGATCAACAGGTCCGGTTTGAACCTGTGCAGCCGGATCAATACCTTTCTTCGAGAACATCCCATTACCTGGATGCCAGCACGCTTTCCGCCTTGATCACCGGCCTTCTTGGATCAAAACCATCACTTCTTGTTTGCTCCGTACGAGGCTATGATTTCAGCATAGGGGAAGGACTCAGTCCACGGGGAATGACCACTGCACTGGAGGCGCTCCGGGTATTACGTCGGTGGCTAACCGAAAATGGTTACCTCGCACCTGACTGATTATTCCTCTTTCCGGAAATAAAATCCCGCCTTTGCTAGCCAGGTGATGAACGATCCGGTCATGACAGGATAGACAGATCAGCGTGTACGGCTGTTCAACAGCCGGCCTTCGGCATCATAGACCTCAACCACCATCGGCATCTGCCCCAGGGCATGGGTAGAGCAGCTGAGGCAGGGATCATAGCAACGGATGGCAGACTCCACGCGGTTCAGCATTTCTTCCTGCAAGGCATCGCCCTTCACATACTGCTTCGCCACTTCCAGCACGGCCCGGTTCATCGCGGGGTTATTCTGACCAGTGGCGATGAGCAGGTTCACTTTCTGTAGTTGCCCGCTGTCATTGGTAACATAATGGTGAAAAAGCGTTCCACGGGGCGCTTCGGAATGGCCGATGCCCTCCGGGTAATTCCATCGTCCGTGGAGCTGGATATCCGTAGAGGTAATATCGGGATGATGCAGCAGTTGTTCAATTTGTTCGATACTACCCAGGGTCTCAATCAGCCTCGCATAGTGGTAGTAAAACGTACCATGCACGGGTTGACCGTCACCGATGGCTTTGAAGCGCAAAAATTCCTCCTGCGCCTTCGGTGTTTTCATCCGGCTGGCCACGTTCAGCCTGGCCAGCGGCCCCACGCGATAACGGCCTTCCTCAAAACCCAGCGGCTTGTAATACGGGTAAGTCAGGTAGGACCAGGACACGGACCTTTCACCGATCCATTGCAGGTACTGTTCCGGCGGCACCTGGTCCTGCAGGATGGTTCCATCCGCGTGCATGAAACGGAGATTCCCTTCGTACAGGTCGAGTTCCCCTTCCGGACCCACGGTACCCAGGTAATGCGTGGGAAAGTTCGCAAAACTGCCTACCATCTCCTGGTGCTCCTCCTGGAACCGGCGAATAATGCCGATACCGATCCTGGCCGTCTCCAGTACTTCGGGTATCCATGCCAGTAACGCCTTCCGGTTTTCTTCCGTCAACGGAAAGGACATGCCGCCCGGCACAATACCCATGGCGTGAATCTTCTTTCCGGTGATGCGTTCGCTGATTTCCTGGCCGAACTGCCGTAATCGTATGCCCCGTCGGGCAATATCCGGGAACTGCTGCGCGAGACCAATGATGTTCCGTACGGCCGGGTCTGCGTCATAGCCCAGGAGGAAATCCGGGGATGAGAGATGAAAGAAGGAAAGGGCATGGGAGGAAATATTCTGCCCAAGGTGCATGAGTTTGCGCAGCAGGTGTCCCGTATGGGCCGGGCGGATGCCCTGGATCATCTCGCAGGCTTTCACGCTCGCAATGGTATGGCTCACCGGGCAGATGCCGCAAATCCTCGGCGTAATGGTGGGCATTTCCGTATATAGTCTTCCCTGGCAGAACGTTTCGAATCCGCGGAATTCGTTCACATGGAAGCGGGCGTCCGATACTTCGCCCTTATCATCCAGTTGCAGGGTGATCTTCGCATGGCCCTCGATGCGTGTAACGGGCGATATGAGAATTTTCTTCGGTTCCACTTTATCCATACTTGATTTTTTTAACCCTGTCGAGATCCGGTTCACGGTCCTGCAGGAGCGCTGAGAGCACATAGAAAATCGTATCGGCATGCGGCGGGCAGCCGGGTATCATGTAGTCCACCTTCACCAACTCATGCAAGGGGTATACTTTATCATTCAGTTTCAGGAGTTGCGGATCATCCGGGTAGTTGCCTACCCGGTCGTTGCTGGCCGCATCCTGGTACGCATTTCGCATGACGTCCGCCGTCCTGAAATAGTTCCGCATTCCGGTGATATTGGTTGTGATCGCGCAATCACCCAGTGAAACCAGTATACGCGCCTGTTTGCGGATATGGAATAATTCCTCCCGGTGTTCGTCGCTGGTGACGGATCCTTCCACCAGGGCAATATCGCAGGGCGGCAAAGACTTCCCATCCACCACGGGACTCTTCACGATATCCGCCAGCGAGGCGAGTTCCAGGATACGTTCGTCGATATCCAAAAACGACATGTGGCAGCCGGAACAGCCGCCCAGCCAGATTGTCGCCAGTTTTTTTCTCTCCATGATGTTTTCTTTAGGTGAGTTTCATATTTCTTTTCTCCATGAGTTCGCCGATCATCCCGGGATTTTTTTTCAGTTGGCCCTGGGCGTATTCCTTGGGCCAGATGGCGCCGGTGGGACAGGCATGCATGCATTTCCCGCAGGACGTGCAGGTGGTGGATTCACCCCAGGGTGTATTGAAGTCGGAAATAATACGCACGTTGAATCCCCGGTTCATCACATCCCAGTTGAATGCGCCTTCCACTTCGGCGCAGGCGCGCACGCATCGGGTACACATGATGCAGCGGTTATGATCCATGACGAACTTCTCATGGGACGCATCCACATTGCATTCCGGGAAGAGGTAAGGATAGCGGACATGATCCATCCCCACGCTGTATCCCAACTGCTGGAGTTCGCAGTGACCATTGGCGATACATACCGCGCAGACATGGTTGCGTTCAGCGAAAAACAATTCCGTTGTAATGCGCCGGTAGTTGCGCAGTTTCTCCGTATCGGTATGGACAACCAGCTGGTCGGCAACTTTGGTTGTACAGGCCGGCTGCAGTTTGTGGTTTCCGTCGATCTCCACCAGGCAAAGACGGCAGGCCCCCACATCGCTGAGCCCATCCAGGTGACAGAGCGTGGGAATGTGGATACCGTGGGTGCGACAGGCATCCAGGATCGTCATTCCCGGCGTCACATCCAGCCATTGCCCGTCAATCTGCATTTTTAAGGTATCCATGACCGTTATTTATGGGTTGTCCTGTAATTTACTTTCATAGTCCCCGCGAAAATGCCGGAGGGTGCTGAGAAAAGGATTGGGCGCGGAGGTACCCAGGCCGCAGAGGCTGGTATCCCGCACATAGACGGCGAGTTCCTCCAATCGCTCCAAGTCCAGCCGCGTGCCCTTTCTATCGACCAGCTTCTGCAGCATATCGTGCATCATGCGGGTACCCACGCGGCAGGGTACGCATTTGCCGCAGCTCTCGTCCATGCAGAATTCCATGAAGAACCTCGCCACATCAGCCATATCCGATTCTTCGTCCATGATGATCAACCCACCTGAGCCCATGATGGAACCCAGGCTGGTGAGGGCTTCATAGTCCATCGGCACATCGAGGTGCGTGGCCGGGATGCAACCACCGGAGGGGCCACCGGTCTGCGCGGCTTTGAACACCCCCTCTCCCTGCATGCCCCCGCCGATGTCAAAGACGATTTCCCGCAGGGTGGTACCCATCGGCACTTCAATCAACCCGGCATACCGGATCTTTCCCGCCAGTGCAAAGACCTTGGTGCCGGCACTTTTGGGCGTGCCGATGCCGCTGTACCATTCACCCCCGTTGAGGATGATGGGCGCCACAGACGCGAAGGTCTCCACGTTGTTGATGAGGGTAGGCTTTCCCCAAAGCCCGGATTCCGCCGGGTATGGCGGACGTGGCCTGGGCGTACCCCTTTTCCCTTCGATGGAAGCGATCAGGGCCGTCTCCTCGCCGCATACAAAAGCGCCGGCGCCGATGCGTACCTCCACATCAAACGAAAATGCCGTGCCCAGGATATTTTGACCGAGCAGTCCCGCTTTGCGTGCCTGCTTAAGCGCATTTTCAAAACGCCGGATGGCCAGCGGGTATTCGCCGCGGATATACGCATATCCCTTGTCCGCACCAATCGCATAGGCGGCGATGCACATGCCTTCCAGCACCCGGTGCGGGTTTCCTTCCAATACGCTGCGGTCCATGAATGCGCCGGGATCCCCTTCATCGCCGTTGCAGATGACATATTTGTGATCATTGACATACCGGTACACCGTCTCCCATTTGAAACCCGTGGGATAGCCCGCCCCACCGCGGCCGCGAAGCCGGCTATGCTTCATTTCCGCAATGACATCTTCGGGCGATAAGCGCGACAGCACTTTCATCAAGGCCTGGTAGCCTTCATGCACGAGGTAGTCGTCCAGGTCTTCCGGGTTCAGTTCGCCGCAATCCTTCAGCACGATCTTATGCTGCTTCCGGAAGAAAGGATCTTCCTCACTGTTCCGGAAAGGCTTCTCCCGCACATCGGAAAAAATCCATCTATCGGTCTGCGGGGGGCCTTCCGCCAATTCCGCATCCATGACTTCTTTCAGCTGGCTTCCGTCTATCTTCCTGTAAATCGTCCCGCCCGGGTGGAACTTCACCAGGGGACCCTGGTTGCAGGGACCCATGCATCCCGTGGGCACCACCTGCACGGCTTCCTCCAACCCGCGGTCTTTAACCACGGTGCGGATGTCCTGTAATATTTTCTCAGAGCCGATGGACATGCAACCCGCCCCGCAACAAACCCCGATACGGTGTTTGCAGGCATCGTGTGCGGCGATGGCTTTGGCGGTGCGTTCTATGAGTTCAGTTCTGTTCATAGTTCATGGTTCGTAGTTCATGGTTCATGGTTCGTGGTTCATAGTTCGTGGTTCATGGTTCGTGGTTCATGGTTCGTGGTTCATGGTTCGTGGTTCATAGTTCGTGGTTCGTGGTTCGTGGTTCATAGTTCGTTGTTCGTGGTTCGTGGTTCGTGGTTCATAGTTCGTTGTTCG
>JALOMP010000347.1 GCA_025455365.1 Chitinophagaceae bacterium
TTATCCTCGGGCGGGTTTTCATCGTGTTGTTTGGGAACGACCCCCTCACCGCTGCCAAGGCCGTCAACGTCATGAGCGCCCTGGCTTCCGGTTTCACCATCCTCTTCCTTTTCTGGACCATCACCCACTTCGCCCGCAAGATCATGCACAAGGAGGAAAAGGAACTGGGTGGACAGCAGATTTTTACCATCATGGCCGCTGGTGTGGTAGGCGCGCTTGCCTACACGTTCAGTGATTCCTTCTGGTACAGCGCCGTGGAAGGCGAAGTGTATGCCCTCTCCTCTTTTTTCACCGCACTCGTGTTCTGGATGATGCTGAAATGGGAACACCAGGCAGACCAGCCCGGGGCGGACAAATGGATCGTCCTGATCTTTTTCATGATGGGTCTTTCCATCGGGGTGCACCTACTGAACCTGCTCACCATCCCCGCCATCGTGATGATCTATTATTTCAAGCGCTACCCGGTAACCAAATGGGGCACTTTCTGGGCCTTCATCGTCGGGTGCATCATCACCGGCGTGGTTCAAAAAGCGGTCATCCAGTACACCATCAAATCGGCGGGAGACTTTGACATCTTCTTCGTAAACAACCTCGGAATGCCCTTCTTCAGCGGCTTCATCTTCTACTTCCTGCTGCTGGGCGGACTGATCTGGTTTGGGATTCGCCTGGCCAACCATAAGGAAATCGGTCGCCCGGCATTCACCATCTGGCTCGTCCTGATGGCCTTTGCGATCCTCTATCCCTTCTTCTCGGCTGGTTCCGGCGGTGAAGTGGCCCTGAAAGTCATCCTGGTGGCCGGCCTCGTAAGCGCCATCGCCTATTATGGTTTTACCGCGCTGAAAAAGAACCCCTATTTCCTCAAGCTGGCCCTCTGGTGCTTCGGCTTCATGATGATCGGTTACTCCACCTACCTGACCACCATGGTCCGTTCCGCCGCAGACCCTGCCGTGGATATGTACAACGTGGACAACCCGATGAGCCTGGTAGGATACCTCGGTCGTGAACAGTACGGCGATTTTCCCCTGGTATACGGACAGGTGTTCACCGCTTCCCCCATCGAATACAAAGAGGGCGATAAGAAATACGGGAAAGGAAAGGACAAATATATCCAGACCGGAAACGACGTGGTGCCCGTATATGCGCCTGAAGACAAAATGCTCCTTCCCCGCGTATGGGATGCCAGCAACGAACAGGGCCATGCGGATTTTTATAAGCGCTGGCTGGGTCTGGCAGATGACGAAAAACCCACACAGGGACATAATATCCGTTGGGCTTTGAGTTACCAGATCGGGTTTATGTACCTCCGTTATTTCGGCTGGAACTTCGTGGGAAAACAAAATGACCTGCAGGGCTTCGGCAATATCCGCGATGGTAACGTGATCACCGGCATCTCTTTCGTGGACAATGCACTGCTTGGCAACCAGGAAAAACTGCCGGACAGCATTAAAAAGAACAAAGCTCATAACACCCTTTTCGCCCTCCCCTTGATCCTGGGTTTAATCGGCCTGTTTTATCAGTATAAGAAAGACGACCGGGATTTCCTGGTTACTTTCCTGCTCTTCTTCTTCACCGGCCTGGCGATCGTTTTCTACCTCAACCAGGCAGGGAACCAGCCGCGCGAACGGGACTACGCCTATGTGGGATCCTTCTATGCTTTTGCCATCTGGATCGGCCTCGGCGTCATGCAGGTAAAGGACTGGCTGCAGAAATTGCTCGGTAAGACCGGCGCGAATTATGCGGCCGCCCTGGTTTGCCTGCTGGCGGTGCCCGTGCTCATGGCTTCGCAGGAATGGGACGACCATGACCGCAGCAAAAAAGTACTGGCACGCGACCTCGCAAAGAACTACCTCGAAAGCTGCGCGCCCAACGCCATACTCTTTTCTTTTGGCGATAACGATACCTACCCGCTCTGGTATGCACAGGAAGTGGAAGGCATCCGCCGGGACGTGCGCGTGATCAACTACTCCCTGCTCGGCATCGACTGGTACATCAACCAGCTACGGTACAAAGTGAATCAAAGCGACCCGATCGATGTGATCTGGACACCGGAACAAATTGAAGGTGGCAAGCGCGATTTTATCCGCTTCTACGAACGACCGGGTGTCAGCGACCAAAACCGCTATGTGGACCTGTACAGCCTCATGCATGATTTCGTTGGAAGCGATGACCCCCAAAACATGCTCCCGGCACAGGATGGCAGCATGATGAACTATTTCCCCGTGAAAAAAGTGAGCATCCCGGTAGACCAGAACCTGGTCCGCCAGAACAAGACGGTCAATCCCGGGGACAGCGTGGTTTCGGAAGTCCGTTTTGAAATCCCCCGGAACCTGCTCCTCAAAAATGATATGGCCGTGCTGAATGTCATCGCCGCCAACAAATGGAAACGCCCGATATATTTCACGTCACCCTTCGGTGAACTCGGTTTCAGCCCCTATCTCCGCAGCGACGGTATGAGCTATCGGCTGGTGCCCGTGGTGGCGGAAAACCAGGTAAATAATGACTGGGCCTTTGAGAAACTCTCCAAGGAATTCAGCTTTGGGAATGCCCAGACCAAGGGCGTCTACTTTGACGAAGAAAACCGCCGTCACCTGATGAGCATTCGCCAGGCCTATGCCGAAGCCTCTATGAGCCTGGCCGGCGCCGGCAGGAAGGAAGACGCCAAAAAGCTCCTCGATAAGGTGGACAAAGGCATGGACCAGGAAAACATGCCCTATGGCCTGGTGAGCCGCTCCAACCAGCACAATATGGTCAGCGCCCAACTGGCGGAAGCCGCCTACCGGGCTGGTGATATGACCCTGGGCGATAAGATCGCTACAGGCGTGAAAAAAGACCTGGAGCAACAGCTGGCCTATTATGCCTACCTCGGCGATATGAACCAGCCGCAACTGCTGCAGGCCGTCATGGATATCATGCAAAACCGCGCGGACAACCTAAGCGATCGCCAGAAAAGCATGTTCATGGACATTCGCCAGGCTCTGGCCCTGCAGGAATACCTGCGCAATATGGAAAGCACGTACAAAGGCGCCGCAACCCCATCCCTGGAAACGCCAGGGACCATCAGCAACCAGGCTGCGGATTCGGG